>JBOHZW010000253.1:0-3025 GCA_050738715.1 Steroidobacteraceae bacterium
GGGCACCGCCGGCTCGATGCTGACCACGCAGGTGATGGGCTATCACTTCACCGCGCAGTCACGCAAATTTGATACCGCGCTGCAGGCCGCACAATTCCCCGACAACATGCCGGACAACGTCTACCGCACGCTGGTCGCCGAGACCAACGCCGCGCTGCCCACGCTCCATCGGTACCTTAAGATGCGCAAGCGCCTGCTCGGTATCAGCGACGACCTGCACTACTACGACAACTATCCGCCGATGTTCAAGCTCGATCCGCAGCCCACGTTCGACGTGCCGCAGTCCGAGCGCATTACGCTCGCAGCGCTGCAGCCGCTCGGCGAGGATTACCTGAAGCTGATGCGCAAGGGTTTTGCATCGAACTGGATGAGCGTCTATCCATCGGAAGGCAAGAAGCTTGGCGCTTACATGAACGGCAGTGCCTACGACGTGCATCCGTACCTGCTCTTGAACCACAACGGCAACTACACGTCGCTCTCGACGCTGGCGCACGAGTGGGGCCATGCGGTGCACACGCAGCTCGCAACGCGCGCGCAGCCCTATGAGAAATCGAATTACTCCACGTTCATCGCCGAATCGGCCTCGATCGGCAACGAGATGCTGCTCAACGACTACATGGTCGCGCACGCGGCGAACAAGCAGGAAAAACTCTACTACCTGGGCGCCGGCGTTGAATCGATCCGCCAGACTTTCTTCCGCCAGGTGC
This sequence comes from Steroidobacteraceae bacterium, assembly GCA_050738715.1. Lineage (GTDB taxonomy): Bacteria > Pseudomonadota > Gammaproteobacteria > Steroidobacterales > Steroidobacteraceae > FEN-1191. The sequence continues at coordinate 708 of JBOHZW010000253.1, forward strand.
AATTCGCCGAGTTCGAGCTCGCGATCCACGAGGCGCTCGAGAAGGGCGAACCGCTGTCGGGCGAGCGCATGACGCAGATGTACTGCACCGTGCTGCGCAAGTACTACGGTGAAGCCGAGGGTGTCATGAAGATCGACCCCGAGTACTGCATCGAGTGGGCGGTCGTGCCGCACTTCTATTACAACTTCTACGTGTACCAGTACGCCACCTCGATGGCCGGCGCCGCTGAACTCACCGACCAGGTCCTGAAGGAGGGCGCCCCGGCCCGCGACCGGTTCATCAAGCTGTTGAGCGCCGGCGGTTCGGACTATCCGTACGAGCTCTACAAGCGCGCCGGCATCGACATGGCAACGCCCGCGCCGTATCGCGCGCTGGGCGCCCGCATGAATCGGCTGATGGACGACATCGAGAAGCTCGAGGCGCAGAAATAGCCGCCTTTGCCCCTGAGCTGATCGCCTGGCACACGCGCCACGGCAGGCATGACCTGCCGTGGCAGCGCGACCCTACACCCTATCGGGTGTGGGTGTCGGAGATCATGCTGCAGCAGACGCAGGTCGCGACCGTGATCGGATATTTCGATCGCTTCATCGTGCGTTTCCCCGACGTGGCCACGCTCGCGGCCGCGCCGCTCGATGAAGTACTGCACCTATGGTCGGGCCTGGGCTACTACTCGCGCGCGCGCAATCTGCACCGCGCCGCGCGCATCATCGTGGCCGATCATGACGGCGCAATGCCTGGCAACGCCGATGCGCTCGCTGAGTTGCCCGGCATCGGCCGCTCCACCGCCGCCGCGATTCGGAGTTTAAGCGCGGGTGATCGCGCCGCCATTCTCGATGGAAATGTGCGGCGCGTGCTGGCGCGCTTCTTTGCCGTGGCAGGCGCACCGAACGGACGAGCATTGCAGCAACGGTTGTGGGCGCTCGCAGAAGAGTGCACGCCCACGCACGACGTCGCCCGCTACACGCAGGCCATCATGGACCTTGGCGCTACGGTCTGTGTGCGCAGCCGGCCACTGTGCGCTTTGTGCCCGCTGCAGCAAGGCTGCGCCGCGCACCGCAGCGGGCGCCAGCATGAATTGCCCACGCCACGCGTTCGTCCGCCCCGGCGCACTGAAATTGTAGTGATGCTGTTCGCTCGGCAGGCCGATGGCAGTGTGCTTCTGGAACGTCGTGCCGAACGCGGCGTGTGGGGCGGACTCTGGTGCCCGCCGCAATTTGCAAACGTCGCAGACGCGACGCAGTTCGCGCAGCACCGCCTCGCCGCCGCGCAGGTTGAACCCTGTTTGCGCGATACATTGCACCATGCCTTCACGCACTTCGAGCTGGAGATTTCACCGCTCCTCGCGCGCTGCGACGGATTCAGCGGGGTGATGGAAGATGCGCCCATGCTCTGGTACAACCCCGCGAGTCCCGAACGTCTCGGACTTCCGGCTCCCGTGAGTTCATTAATTCAGAGTCTCACATGACGCGCACCGTGCAATGCGTCGTGCTCAAGACCGAAGCGCCGGGCCTCGATCGCGTGCCTTATCCTGGCCCGTTGGGCCAGCGCATCTATGAGTCGGTCTCGCGCGAGGGCTGGGCGCGCTGGGTCAAGCATCAGGTCATGCTGATGAATGAGTATCGCCTCTCGCCAATCGAGCCCAAGGCCCGCAAGTTCCTGGAAGACGAGATGGAGAAGTTCTTCTTCGGATCCGGATCTGACAAACCCGCCGAGTTCAAACCGCCGACCCCGTGAACTTGAATCCGGTTGCCGCTTCCATTTCGCTGTTCGACACGTCGCGCACTTTCTGCGCAAATGCCCAGTAGTGACCCTCCGGATCTGTCGCGACATAGGTGCGGTCGCCGTAGAACTGATCCTCGAGCGCCCTGATGATCTTGGCGCCGGCGCGCTGGGCCTTTGCGAAGTGTTCTTCGATACCGCGTTCGATACGAACGTGCACGCGCTGCGTATTCATGCCACCGACTGAGGCAGGGCTGCGCGTCCAGTCAGCCCACTCACTGCCGACCATGATCACGCCGTCGCCGTGCGTCATCTCGGCATGCACGATGTTGCCCTGCTTGTCGGCCAGCACTTCACCGATCTTGAAACCGAAGGCGGATTCCAGCCAATTCAGCGCGGCGCGGCTGTCCTTGTAGCAAACCGAGGGAATGAAGGTCGGGCGGCGCGCAGTGGTCGCGGTCATGACGTGCTCCCGGTGATAGATGGCACGGAATATAGCTGATGTAGGCTGGCCGGCGGCCAACCGCGTCATGGTTGTTCTTGACGCTCCGCCCTTAGGCCCGGTCTAATACGCGCCCTCAATACCTCGGCGGCCAGGT
>JBOHZW010000254.1:0-7554 GCA_050738715.1 Steroidobacteraceae bacterium
TCCTCGCCCTCGACGCCGGACATCACCAAGAGCAAGGGCATCTTCAAGTTCAACTCGTCCTGGCATTTTACGCCGCAGGACAACCTGTATTTCACGGCCTCGCAGGGCTACCGTCGCGGCGGCGTCAATGACATCCCGACCACGGGCTTCGTTGGCGAGAATCCGGGCTGGCTCAACTTCGGGCCCGACACGCTCAACAATTACGAGCTCGGCATCAAGGGCGCGCACGGCTCATACAGCTTCAACGCGTCGCTGTTCCTGATCGACTGGAAGGACGTCCAGCTCAATACGGCGACACCGATCTGGGGTTACTACGTCACGGCCAATGCCGGCAAGGCACGCTCGCAGGGCATCGAACTGGAATTCCGCGGCAAGTTCACGCACGCGCTGGCCTACGGCATCGGCTACGCCTATACGGACGCAAAGCTCAGCGAGGATGCGGTGCGCCCCTACGCGATTGCGCCGAACCCACCCGCACTGATTGCACCGAGCGGCACGCGCTTGCCGGCCGCACCAACGAGCGTCATCAACGCGTCGCTTGACTATACCTTCACGCTGCACGATGGCCACACGGTCGTCCCGCACATCGACGGGTATTACCAGAGCGGTACCTTCAATCGATTGGCGCTGACGCCGGACGCGGCCATTCCGCTGGATTCATACACCCTGTGGAACGCGTCAGTGGCGCTCAACGCCAGCAAGTGGAGCCTGATATTCCAGGTACGCAACATCAGCAACGCCAAGGCCGTATCGGGCGTGTTCACTGAAGCGCAGTTCGGCAGCGCGCCGGCCGATGGCTTCGCGGGCAATACCAGCCGCGAGTTGATTACGACCCCGCGCACGATGGGGCTAATCGCCAAGTACCGCTTCTGATTCGTGCACGACCGTGGCCAGCGTCCTGTTCAGTGAAGCCCAGCGTCTCATTGAAACAGGGCGTTTCGCCGCGGCGGCGCGTTCCGCGCGCACACTGCTCGCCGACGAACCGCGGCTGACCGAAGGCTGGTTGCTGCTGGCGCTGGCGGAACAACGCCAGCAGCGTTTCGACGCGATGCTGGCCGCCTTGCATACGGCGATGCGGATTTCACCGACCAACGTAACCGTGCTGCTCAAGTTTCGCGAAGCGCAGCTCTATTGCGGCCTGGGCGCCGAAGCGCGCAGCGGGCTTGCCGCGCTGGAGCGGGGGGCGCAACAGGACGTGCGATTGCTCACGGCGATCGCCAACCTGTACGTGGCGGCCGGCGCGCATGACGACCGTTTGCGCTGTGCGCAGCGCGCGTTGGCCGTGGCCCCCGGCGAACCGTCGCTGCTGGCAAACGTTGCCGCCGCTGAAACAGCCTGCGGCCTGATGGACACGGCCGAAGCGCATCTGGACCAGCTGCTGGCGCTGCAGCCGCAAGACCATGGCTCGCACTACCGGCGCAGTATCCTTCGCCGCCAGACCCCGGAGCGCAACCACGTGCGCGAAATGAGCGTCCGGCTCGCCTCGCTTCCGGTCGAATCCAGCGACGCCATTGCGCTGTGCTTCGCGCTGGCGAAGGAGCACGAAGACCTGGGTGAGCACCTGCAGGCCGGGGCATTCCTGCAGCGTGGCGCGGCACTACGCCGCCGCAACCTGTCGTATGGAGTCGCTGACGATGAGCATGCGCTGCGCGTCATCGGCGAACAGTTCGGCGCGGAATGGCTGGCCGCGCATCGCGCGACCGGCGAGCGTGGCGCGGCGGCGATCTTCGTCATGGGGCTGCCGCGCAGCGGCACGACACTGGTCGATCGGATCCTCAGCAGCCATTCGGCGGTGCAGAGCCTCGGCGAGATCAACGACCTGGCATACGCGATCACTGCGCAGGCGTACGCGACGATGGACGCGGATGCTGCGCCACCCGCGCGCGCCGAACTGATCCGGCGCGCCGCTCATCTCGATCCTGCGACACTGGGCAACGACTACCTGCGGCGAGTAGCCGGCTATGTGCGCAATCGTCCGCGCTTCATCGACAAGACACCGTGGAATTTCCTGTACCTCGGCTTGATTGCGCAGGCTCTGCCGGGCGCGCGCATCGTTCACGTACGCCGCGATCCGCTCGACAGCTGCTTTGCGTTGTACAAGACCTTGTTTCGCGACGGTTCGCCCTACTCCTACGATCTGCAGGATCTGGCGCGCTACTATCTCGCCTACCACCAGCTGATGGAACACTGGCGCCAGATGCTGCCGGGACGATTCCTGGATCTCGACTACGAATGCGTCGTAGGCTCGCAATCCGACGCGACGCGCGAACTGCTCGATTGGTGTGGACTGCCGTTCGAGGCGCGCTGCCTCGACTTCCACGCCAACACGGCGCCGGCCGCGACCGCGAGCGCGGCGCAGGTGCGCGAGCCGGTCCACACGCGCTCCATTGGCAACTGGCGAAACTACGCGTCGCAGCTCGAACCGCTGATCGCGCAGTTACGCGCCGGCGGGTTGACGGTCGGCTAGCTTCGCGTCGAGACGATCGAGGCGCGCGGCCGGCAACAGCGCTGCGAGGGTGCAGGCCAATATCACCGCGGTCGCGACATCGATCAGCAATCCATACCGGTCGGCGCCGAGCAGCAGTGAACCGACGAACGGTCCACTCGCCAGACCCATTTTCGAAGCAAAGCCGCCGAGCGCGGCGGCGCGTCCGGAGATATCACAGCGCGCGCACATGCCGAGCAGGTGCGGAATCACGAATGCCCATGTGATGCCGGTACCGGCATTGGCCAACGCGTAGATCACCGGGTCGGCGGAGCCATGCAGCACGTACATGCCCAGCGCCGTCAGCAGCAGCGCGACCGTCAGCATGCGCACGCGACCGAAGCGCGTACCGAACATGACGACCAATACCGAGCCCAGCATGCCCACCCAGGTCGAAACGCCGACAACGATCTCGGAATGCAGCGGGTCGAGCGCGTAGTGCCTCGCGAGCCCGATGATGTACGAGAACAGCAGCATGTTGGAAAACTGGAACAGGAATACCGACAACAAGGCCATCGCCAGCATCAGCTTGCCGGCAGGCACGCGTGCCGCCGCGCGGCTTGCGGCCGCAGCGGCCGCAGCGGTCGCGGCGGTGCCACCGGTAGCGCCTGCACTCGGCGCCGCGGGCCGTGGATATTCCGCCAGGAACGGCAGCATGGCCAGCGTGACCAGGCTGAAGCCGGCAAGTGCCGCGAACAGCGCCGCCGTGCCGAATACGGGCACGAGGCGTGGCAACACCATCACCCCCAGGCCACCGAGCCCGCCCTGGACGACCAGCAGCATGCCGAAGGTGCGCTCCGGCTGCGCGGTTCGCGCAATCACGGAGAATGAAAAACCGACGAGGCATCCGCCGACGATGCCATGAAGCGCGCGTATCGCGAGCAGCGCGGATGCGCCGCCGACAAACATACTGGCGATATCGATGCAGATCAGCACGAGCAGCAGCGCCACCGCGGCGCGGCGCCACGGCCAATGCGTGACCAGCAACGTCGCCAGCAGCGCGCCGACCGCGGCACCGTAGACATTTGCCGCACCGATGCGGCCAGCCACGGCGGCCGTGAAATGCAGGCCGCCCTGCAACCCCTCGACGATCGCCGGCATGATGTTGACGTACATGAAGCCGGCAGTCGCAAGGAACGAGAGCAGCACGGCGGCCAGCAGCCCGTCGGGCGCGGCACGCGGCCGGTTGGCAAACAATTTCATCGGCATGCGGCGAGTCCTCCCCCGGATCAGCTTGGCAGGCGCAAGGTACTGGCTATAGGTCCAGTCATTCGCCCGGCATGGATCCAGTCATACTGCCACCATGAAGGCGCCGCGATTCGGTTTCAGCATCAACGTCGACCGGCATGGTCCGTTGAGCCTGCAACAACAGGTGCGGCAGCGGATCATCGACGCCTTGAGCCACGGCGTACTGCGTCCCGGACGCCGCTTGCCCTCCACTCGCCTGCTGGCCGCACAGACCGGCCTGTCGCGCAATACGATAACACTCGCCTACGACGCGCTGCTCGCTGAAGGGCACCTGGAGAGCCGCGCGCGCAGCGGCATCTACGTGCCGGCGAACGCGCCCGTCGAACGCGTGACGACCGGACGGCGCGGCTTGCGTCGCGTCGCCACGATGGGCGAACGAACCTTAGGCGCGCAAGACGAGCCGGGCTTTCGCGTGCCGCCGAACTGGCTGCAGTATCCGCATCCATTCATTGACGGGTGCATCGAGCCCGAACTGTTGCCGGTCGAGGGCTGGCGCGAAGCGCTGCGGCTCTCTTTCTCGAAGCAGGACCTGCTGCGCTGGGGAACGACCGGCGGTGATTCCGACGACGCGCGCTTCATCGACGAGCTGCGCACGAAAGTTCTGCCGTCGTGGGGCGTCGATGCCGGACCCGATGAAGTACTCGGCACCGTTTCCAGCCAGCAGGCCTTGCACCTGGTGATCGCATCGCTCGTCGAGCGCGGCACGCCGGTGGTGTTCGACGCCGGAATCGATGCCGATGTGCAGCGCCAGGTGCTCGCGCGCGGCGCCACGCTGGCGCCACTTCGCTGGGATGGATCGGGACCTGAGCTCGCTTCGCCACTGCCACGCGCCGCGGTGTTGCTAGCCGGTTCGCGCCGCGCGACACCGGGCACGATCCACACGCGCGAGCGCTGCGCGGCCGTGCTGAACAGCGCTGCCGAGAACCGCGCGACGATCATCGAATGTGTGCAGGGCGCCGACCTGCTCGAACCGGCGCGCGAAACGATCACATTGCGGAGCCTCGCGCGCGGCGAGCCAGTAGTGTCGGTCGGCGCGCTGGCGGCCGTGACTGCGCTGGGCACGGCGCCCGGTGTCGTGCATGGCGATGCACGCCTGATCGAGCGAATCCGCGCATTGCGTCGTCATTCCGGCGCTGAGTTTCCCGGCGGCATGCAACGCGCCTGGGCTTATTTCATTGGCCTCGGGCACTACGCCGGCGCACTGGCGCGCGCCAATGTGCGGTTGCTCGAGCGCCGCACGGCGCTGCGCGACGCGCTGAACCATTACCTGCACCGCTTCGTGCGCATCGAAACGCGCCCGGGCTCGAGCGCCTACTGGATCAGCGGCGGACCACAATGGAACGCGGCCCAACTCGCACGCGCCGCCGCCAACATCGGCGTGCTGATCGAGCCGATCTCCGCGCCCGGCGAGACCGCGCAATTCTGCATGGGAGTCACCAGCATTCGCGCGGAACGGATCCGTGCTGGCGTGCAGGAACTGGCGCGCATCGTGCGCGCCGATCCGAAGCTGGGATCGCGCACCCTGCGCGATGAGACCGTCGCGCCACTGGTGGGAGCGGCGCTGCAGCGGGCGCTTGCGGGTGCCACGCTGCTGTACAACACCGTGTACGGGGAGCCGTGCACGATCCGGCTCGCGATTGACGGCACACTGAGTGGGCGAGCCGGCTACTCGAACGAAGACCGTGACAGTGGCCGCTGGTGGGTCGAGGGCGATCGCTGGTATCGGCAGTGGCAGCACTGGGCCTACGGCGAGAGCGCCGGCCTGATCACGGTCATCGAAGGCGAGCAAGTGCGCTGGTACAACGCCGACGGCCTGTTCATCGACACGGCCGTTATCGTGCGCCAGCGCGGGGCGCGAGCGTGAACGCGAACCCGCGCGCTCGCGCGAATCGCCCGCGGGCGCGCAACGGCTGGCTCATCATTGCAGTGCTGCTCGCAGCGCGCGCCGAAGCGCGCACCGAACTGGACTACCAGACCTTGGTGTCGGGAAGCTATCCGCAGCCGGTGGATTTTTCGGCCTACGCACCCGATGCGCTCGCCACGCCGGCAACGCAGCAGTTCTCGGGCGTGCTGACGCTGCGATTCAACGGCACGTTACCCCATCACACGCTGGTCGCGAATCCGGCCTATCTCGGGCCACATGATCTCGACGTTGCGTTGACCTGGCCCGCCGATTTCTCATACGGGTTCGTGCAGGACGGCGCCGCGCTGGTGCCGGTGCGGCGTGGTTCGATTCCGGGCCGGCATGGCTGGTGGGAAGTGATCCTGGAACCCGGCCGTGTCTGGAGCGAACCGGGTGACCACGGCATGGCGCGCGCGGCGATTCCGTTTTCGCTGCAGGAAAAGAACGCCAACTGCACGCACAACGGCGTGCTGATGTTCCTGTTTGGAATGGATGGTTCCGTTTCGCGCACTGCGATGCAGGTCGCGAGCGAGACCTGCATGTACCTGCACGTCGACCTGTGGGCGCTGCTCGACACGCGCTATCGCCGCACTGTGCCGGCAAACAAGGACGCGGCGCTTACGGCGTATCGCGAGGAACACGCAGCGCGCCTGCCCCATCGCAGCTTCGAACAGCTCCACGCCGATCATCCTGAACTCGACATCGACGCACTGGCGATCGGCGCAGCCGGAGCCAGCACGCTGCACGGGCTGGTCTCGGGCGGCGTCAACTACACATCGGATTGCCAGACGCGCTTTGGACGCCATCCATACTGCGAAGAAATCGACCTGCCTTCGTATTCCCTGGCGAAGTCAGTGTTCGCCGCGACCGCATTGATGCAACTGCAGAACCTGTGGCCGAAAGCCAGCGCGCAGTTAATTGCGGCGCACGTGCCGCAGTGCCACGCCCACGACTGGGATGGCGTCACGTTCCTGCAAGCGCTCGACATGGCGACCGGCAATTTCAATGCCAGCGCATTCGAGGCGGACGAGGATGATCCCGGCACGGCGGGCCTGTTCGTTCCGCTCGATCACGCCAGCAAGATTCGCTACAGCTGCACTGTCTACCGGCACCGCGCACCGCCCGGCACGCAATGGGCCTATCACAGCTCGGACACCTATATCCTGGGCACCGCGCTGCAGCATTACCTGCGCGGCATCCCGAAACACCGGCATGACGATATCTTTCGCGACGTGGTCTACGCGCAGGTCTTCGCGCCACTCCACCTTAGCGCCACGACTTCGGTCACGCGCCGCACCTACGATGCCGTCGCGCAGCCCTTCACCGGTTGGGGCCTCACATTCAAACCGGGCGATGTTGCACGGCTTGGCGAGTTCTACGGCGCCGATCATGGTGCCATTGACGGCCATGTAGTGCTTGACCCGGTGCTGCACGATGAGGCCTTGCAGCGCGTCGCGAGCGCACGCGGCCTGCCGGTGACGGGATTCCCTGACTTGCGCTACCAGCACGGCTTCTGGGCGCGCAACCTGCGCGACGTGCTGGGATGCGCACACGACACCTGGGTGCCGTTCATGTCGGGATTCGGCGGAATATCGCTGGTGCTGTTTCCGAACGGCGTCGTGTACTACAACTTCGCCGACGACGGGCAGATCGCCAGCTTCGACTGGGCCGCAGCCGCGCGCGAAGTGCGCAAGCTCGGCGACTACTGCCAATAGCGCGCGGCGCGGCGCTTCGCGGCGCGGCGCGGCGCCCGGCGCAGGCTCTATTCCGCCGCGCTTCGTCCGCCAAGCAGGCGCTGGATGAACACGAACAGCACCGGCACGAACAGCACGCCGAAGATTGTGCCGGCGATCATGCCGCCGAAGATGCCGGTGCCGATCGCGCGCTGCGCGCCGGCGCCCGCGCCATGGGCCAGAGC
>JBOHZW010000255.1:0-2111 GCA_050738715.1 Steroidobacteraceae bacterium
GCGCGACGCTGCGTACGCTCTTGCTTTCGGACATAAGCGGCTCGTCCGCACGGAGGTTATGACCATGCAGCGGATCGTCGTGCTCAACCCCAAGGGCGGGTCAGGCAAGACGACGATCGCCATCAACCTCGCGAGCTATTACGCGCAGCGCGGCGAACGGCCGGCGATCATCGACTACGATCCGCAGGCCTCCGCGGCGCGCTGGGTGCGCAAGCGCCAGGCCAGCCAGGCGCCCATCTATCTGATCAACGCGTTCGAGCGCGACAACAGCATCACACGCGCGTTCCAGCTGCGAGTGCCCGATGGCACGCGCCGCATCATCATCGACACTCCGGCCGCAGTCGAAGGGCCTGAAATGCCGGCGCTGGTGGGGAACGCGGACAAGATCCTCGTGCCGGTGCTGCCTTCCGACATCGATATCCACGCCTGCGCGCGCTGCATCACGAGCCTGCTGCTGGTCGCAAAGGTCAAGCGTACCGAGAACCGGCTGGCGATCATAGCCAACCGCGTGCGCCGCAATACCCGCATGTACCAGTCGCTGACGCGTTTCCTCGGCACGCTCGATATTCCGATCGTCGCCACGCTCCGCGATTCGCAGAATTTCGTGCGCGCCGCCGAGCTGGGCCTGGGGCTCCACGAAATGAAGCACTACCAGGTCAGCGAAGACCTGCAGTCGTGGACGTCGTTGCTGGCGTGGCTCGATGAGCCTTCGGGGCGCGCCGCAGTTGCGGCCGCTGCGGCGGCGTCGGCAGGCAATGCGCCCGTCGCCGCCGTTCCGTCGTTATTTGCCTGACTCGGGATCCCAGGAAGTGCGGACCTTGTCCGCCCAGCTCTTGTAGTTCGACCAGGTGTAGAGATTGCGCGTGATCGCGGCATGGCGCCCGCGCGTGCGCTGCATGTGCTGCAGCCAGCGCGCATAGGCTTCCGCTCCGCCTTCTGCGGGAGCTGCGCCTTCGGCGGCGTTCTTGCTGCCATCCGGTCGCGGCGGCGGCGAATCGGGTTTGCTCATGTGCTCACCTGTAACCTGACCGCAGCGTACGTCCAGCGCGGCGCGTCGGTGAGGAACTGGTTCACAACCGCGCGTGAGCGCGACGCGCAGTGGATCGCAGTGCTGCGGTACTACCCGGCCAGGCGGTACGTCGGGCTGTATCGGCTTCCCGGCAGCTTCATGCGCTGCTGCTGCACGAAGGCCGCCAGCAGGCGATCCAGCAGCCCCATGACGGCCGAATCGCCACTGAGTTCGTACGGCCCATGCTTCGCGATCGCTTCGACGCCCCGCCGCTTGACGTTGCCGGCGACGATGCCGGAAAACGCGCAGCGCAGATCCGCCGCCAGTTCGTGCGCGGGCCGGCCGCGGCGCAGGTCAAGCGAGCGCATCGAGGCGTGCGTCGGCTCGAACGGTTGCTGGAGCGGCGGCGGCACCGACAACAGCCAGTTGAAGTTGTAGGAGTCGCTCCGCGCGCGCCGGAATTCGCGCACCGTTTCGAAGGATTTCACCATGTGGCGCGCGACCGCCGGCGGATCGTCCATGATGAACGTCAATCGCGCCAGCGCCTGGGATCCCAATGTTCCTTCGATGAAGGCCGACAGCTGCTCGAACCACGCCGCGCTCTCGCGCGGCCCGGTGAGCACGACCGGCAGCGGCAATTCCGCGTTGGCCGGCTCGAGCAGCACGCCCAGCAAATACAGGATTTCCTCGGCCGTGCCGACGCCGCCGGGAAACACGACGATGCCGTGCGCGAGGCGCAGAAACGCCTCGAGGCGCATTTCGATGTCCGGCATGATCACCAGCTGGTTGACGATCGCGTTCGGCGGCTCGGCGGCGATGATGCCCGGCTCGGTGACGCCGAGGTAGCGGCCGGTGGCGATGCGCTGCTTCGCGTGCGCGATCGCCGCGCCTTTCATCGGCCCTTTCATCGCGCCTGGCCCGCAGCCGGTGCACACATCGAGCGCGCGCAGGCCGAGTTCATAGCCGACGCGCTTCGTATACTGGTATTCGCCGTCGCCGATCGAATGCCCGCCCCAGCACACCACCAGGTTCGGACGCGCCTTGAAGTCGAGCACGCGCGCGTTGCGCAGGATGTGGAACACCGCGTTGGTGATCGATGCCG
>JBOHZW010000256.1:0-3308 GCA_050738715.1 Steroidobacteraceae bacterium
CCATGCTCACCCAGTCGCCGTCGGCCGTGCCGAGGAACCAGCTGCGCATGTGATCGAGCGCAGCCGATGCAGCCGATGCGGCCGACGAGGAACCGCGCGCCTTGATGACGGCCGCACCGCGCTGCTGCACCGTTGGGATGAACGTCTGCTCGATCCATGCCTGGTCCACGAGGTTTTTTGCGTTCTTGCCCGCAACCGTCGCGTGGCTCAGGTCCGGATACTGCGTCGAGGAATGGTTGCCCCAGATCGTCATGCGGCGGATGTCATTCACGTGCGTGCCGGTTTTCTCGGCGAGCTGCGAGAGCGCACGGTTGTGGTCGAGGCGCGTCATCGCGGTGAAATGGCCGGCGGGCAGGCTCGGCGCGTTGCTGCGAGCGATCAGCGCATTCGTGTTGGCGGGATTTCCGACCACCAGCACGCGCACTTGCCGGTCGGCAACCGCATCGAGCGCCTTGCCCTGCGCGGAGAAAATCTGCGCGTTGGCGAGCAGCAGGTCCTTGCGCTCCATGCCCGGGCCGCGCGGACGCGCACCGACCAACATCGCGGCATGGCAGTCGCGGAAAGCCACTTTCGCATCGTCCGTGGCGAGGACCTTGTTCAGCGTGGAGAAGGCGCAGTCGTTCAACTCCATGACGACGCCGTTCAGGCCCGGCAGCGCGGCAGTGATTTCCAGCAGATGCAGATTGACCGGCTGGTCTTGCCCAAGCATCTGGCCGGAGGCGACGCGGAAAGCGAGTGCGTAGCCGATCTGGCCGGCGGCGCCGGTGATCGCGACGTTCAGGGGCTTCTTCACGGGATCGCCTCCAGGGGCAATACAGAATGAGTGGGGCGGATTCTAGCACCGCAGTCCTCAGCGCGGTCTTGCCGGGCCTGATAGCATCCGGCCGATGTTCTGAGTGTGTACAGGCCCAAGGGAAGCGCTGCACAGGTGGCGTGGGCGCGGCCAAGACGGATTTTGCTTCTGGCAAGGCGCGACGACCGATGTGTATCGTGATACATGATGGAGGAGCAACGATGCCAGAAGCAAAATCCGTCAGGCCCCGAAGGGTTGGCGCTGTAACAGCCGGCTACGGCGTTGCGCCCTCCTCATGTGGAACGACCACACAGCGTCGGTCGCGCCTTGTATCCGGCTGTTACAGCGCCAACGCGCTCCACGCCAACTGTGCAGCGCTTCCCTAGCATGGCTCAATCGTGTACTGCGTAGCGCGACGGCAAGGCGATCGCGTCGAGCTGGCGCTGCGCGGTGAGTGGCGCGCCACGACGCTGCCCGCCATCGAACCGGAAATCGCCACCGTTGACCTGGGAGGCACCCGCCGGGTGCAGATCGACGCGAGCGCCGCGCAGTTCGACCTCTCGGGAGCCTGGCTGCTACACGACTTCATCGCCCGACTCGCTGCCGCGGGCACCATGGCGGAATTCAATGCTGAGCCGCCACCTGCACTGGCGTTGATTTCGCGCACGCTGGCCAATGATGCCGCGCTTCCGGGCGCGGAAGCCACGGTGCAGACCGCATGGCTCGATCCGGAAGCTGCAGTGGAGGGCTTGGGCCGCCGTACGGTAGGCGGCTGGCGGGCGCTCGAGTCGCTGCTGGAATTCCTCGGCCGCGTCAGCGTGGCTGCGGGTCGTGCCGCCGTTCAGCTCAAGCGCTGGCGCCCGACCTCGATCACGCGCCATGTCTACGACACCGGCATCACCGCGATTCCGATCGTCGCGCTGATCGCGTTCCTGATCGCGGTGATCCTCGCGTACATGGGCGCGCAGCAGTTGCGCAAGTTCGGCGCCGACATCTTCGTCGTCGACCTCGTCACTGTCGGCGTGCTGCGTGAGCTCGGAGTGCTGCTTACCGCAATCATCGTTGCGGGCCGTTCCGGCAGTGCGTTTGCCGCCGAGATCGGCGCGATGCGGCTCAATGAAGAGGTGGATGCGCTGCAGGCTGTCGGCGTCGATCCAATCGAGGTGCTGGTGCTACCGCGCCTGATCGGCCTCGTCATCGCGTTGCCGCTGTTGACCGTGATCGCCGATGGTATCGGCCTTGTCGGCGGCGGCTTGCTTTGCCACACGTTGCTGGGCATGCCATTGACCCAGTTCATCAACCGGGCCAACGAGTCGATTGCATCGACGACGTTCTGGGTCGGCATCATTAAGGCGCCGGTGTTCGCGTTGCTGATCGCGCTGGCGGGCACTTGGTGCGGACTGCGCGTGCGCGGCTCCTCGCGCGACCTCGGGCGCCTGACCACGCAGGCGGTCGTGCAGGCGATCTTCTTCGTGATCCTCGCCGATGCATTGTTCGCCGTGCTGTTCATGGAGCTCGACATCTGATGGCGTCCATCGTCGAAGTGCGCGGGCTCGTCAACCGTTTCGGCCGGCAGACGGTGCATCGCGACCTCGACATGAGCGTCGAGGAAGGAGAAGTGTTCGGCATTGTCGGTGGCTCGGGTTCGGGCAAATCCGTGTTGCTGCGGACAATCCTGGGACTCCAGAAACCGAGCGCGGGCAGCATCAGGCTCGATGGGCGCGATATCACGAGCATGAACGCGGCGGAGCTGCGTGCCGTGAAGGCCGGATACGGCGTGACGTTCCAGCAGGGCGCATTGTTCAGCTCGCTCAACGTGCTGCAGAACGTGCAGTTGCCGATGGTCGAGCACCTGAAACTCCCGCGCCGCACGCTCGATGAACTCGCGCTACTGAAACTCCGCCTGGTGGGGCTCGGCGCCGACGCGGCGCGCAAGTTTCCCGCCCAGCTTTCGGGCGGCATGGTCAAGCGCGTGGCACTGGCGCGCGCACTGGCGCTCGATCCCAAGCTGCTGTTCCTCGATGAACCGACCTCGGGCCTCGATCCGATCGGCGCACAAGCCTTCGATGAGCTGGTCGTGTACCTGCAGCGTCAGCTGCAACTGACGGTGGTGATGATCACGCACGATCTCGATACGCTGTTCGGAACCTGCACGCGCGTCGGCGTGCTAGTCGATGGGAAGATGATCACCGACACCCTGGCGGGCATCGTGCACAACCCACAGCCGTGGATTCATGCATACTTCCAGGGCCAACGCGCGCAACAGCGGGAGACCAGGCATGGAGCGTGAGGCCAACTACGTCGCCGTCGGCGCCTTCGTGCTGCTGGTCGTGACCATGGCGACGCTGTTCGTGTACTGGTACAGCGATGGACGCGACCAGCACAGCTACACGCGCTACGAGGTGTACTTCGATGGCAGCGTCAGCGGCCTGAGCGCCGGCGGACCGGTGCGTTACCTCGGCGTCGATGTCGGCCGCGTCGTCCGCATCAGCGTGGACCAGCGCGCCGCCGACCG
>JBOHZW010000257.1:0-3039 GCA_050738715.1 Steroidobacteraceae bacterium
GCCTTCGGCGAGGTCATCGCCGAGGTTCTTGCCGCGCGTTTCGGGGTCTGAGTGATAGTCGAGCACGTCGTCGACGAGCTGGTAGGCCGTGCCCAGGTGGCGTCCGTAGCGGGCGAGCGAGCGCTGCACATCGACCGGCGCGCCGCTGACAACGGCAGCCACTTCCGCGCCAGCCTGGAACAGCTGCGCGGTCTTGCGGTGGATCACCTCAAGGTAGCGTTGCTCGGTCGTCTCCGGATCGCGCGCGTTCATCAGCTGCAGCACCTCGCCTTCGGCGATCACGTTGGTGGCTTCCGACATGATCTCGATGACGCGTTGCGAGCGCACGGCGGCCATCATCTGGAAGGCGCGCGAATAGACGAAATCGCCGACCAGCACGCTGGCCTGGTTGCCGAACACTTCATTCGCGGTGTTGCGGCCGCGGCGAAGCGATGACATGTCGACGACGTCGTCGTGCAGCAGCGTGGCGGTGTGGATGAATTCGATGAACGCCGCCGCCTGGATGTGCGCCGTGGCCGTGCCTCCCGGTGGCTGGATACCCGCGCCGCAGGCACGTCCTGTCAGCACGACCAGCAGCGGGCGCAGGCGTTTGCCGCCGCCACCGATGATGTGCTCGGCGATCTGATCCACGAGTGGCACGACGCTCTTGAGCCCGTTGCGGATGCTCGCATCGACTGCGGCCAGGTCGGCACGGACCAGGTCGCGGATCGCCTCGAGCGCGGCGGCCGAACCGGGCCTCGACGCGGAGGTGGGCGCGGGGGCATTGTCCAGTGGCTTCAGGACACTATTCAACTCGCTGTTTCTCCTAAGGAAACCCCAGTTTGACCGTTGCGGCCGGCCCTGAGTAGAATGCGCGTCCTTTTCGCGCATCCCGACCTTCGAGTCGGGCTGCGAATCATACGGAGCTTTCAGGCAAATGTACGCGGTCATCGCCACGGGCGGCAAACAGTATCGGGTGGAGAAAGACGGCGTGCTGCGGGTCGAACTGCTGGCGGCCGAGCCGGGCGCAACCGTGGAGTTCAACGACGTGCTGCTGATCGCCGATGGCGACACGATCACGGTCGGCAAGCCGATGCTCAAGGGCAGCAAGGTCATCGCTACCGTCGAGTCGCACGGGCAGGGCGCCAAGGTGGCGATCGTGAAATTCCGCCGCCGCAAGCATTACCTGCGCATGAAGAATCACCGCCAGAAATACACGCAGGTGCGTGTCACGGCAATCAACGCCTGAGCATTCCGGAGCGCACAGTTTCATGGCACACAAGAAAGCAGGTGGCAGTACCCGCAACGGCCGCGATTCGCACAGCAAGCGCCTCGGCGTGAAGGCCTTTGGTGGGCAGCAGGTACTCGCTGGCAACATAATCATCCGCCAACGCGGCACGCAGGTGCGCGCCGGTGCGAACGTGGGCATGGGAACCGATCACACGCTGTTTGCGCTCAAGCACGGGCGAATCGCGTTTCGCCGCCGCGGTGCGGAACAGCGCATGTATGTCAGCGTTCAGCCCGAAGCGCCGAGCACGACCAAGAACTGAGTCGGCGGCTGGCCGCTGGTCCTTTGCAAACCCCGGCCGTGCGCCGGGGTTTTCATTTAAGCGTAAGCTGGCCGGATGAAATTCGTCGACGAAGCAACGCTGCGCGTGCAGGCGGGCAATGGCGGGCGCGGCTCGGCCAGCTTTCGGCGCGAAAAATCCAATCCCTTCGGTGGGCCGGATGGCGGCGATGGCGGCCACGGCGGCAGCGTGCTGCTGCGCGCGGCCGAAGGCATCAACACGCTGGCCGATTTTCGCATCCAGCGTACCTACCGCGCGCAGGTCGGCGAGGGCGGTTCGAGCAACGACTGCACGGGGCGGAGCGGCGATGACCTGCACATCGCCGTGCCGACCGGTACCGTGATCACCGACCTGGAAACGAGCGAGGTGCTGGGAGACCTCAAGACTGCGGGCATGGAGCTCAAGGTCGCGCAGGGCGGAAAAGGCGGCTGGGGCAACACGCGCTTCAAGAGCAGCACCAACCGCGCGCCGCGCAAGTTTGGGCCCGGATTGCCGGGCGAAAAGCGCGCGCTCGCGCTTGAACTGAAGGTCATCGCCGACGTAGGCCTGCTCGGCCTCCCGAATGCCGGCAAGTCGACGTTGATCCGCGCGGTGTCGGCGGCGCGGCCGCGCGTCGCGGACTATCCGTTCACGACGCTGCATCCGAACCTTGGCGTCGTGTACTGCGGTGAGCATCGAAGTTTTGTCATGGCCGATATCCCCGGCCTCATCGAGGGCGCCGCGGATGGTGCGGGCCTCGGGCATCGGTTCCTGAAGCATTTGCAGCGCACCGGCGTGCTGCTGCACCTGGTCGATATCGCGCCGAGTGATCCGGCCGCCGATCCGGTGCGCGATGCGCGCGCGATCGTCGCGGAGCTGAAGAAGTTCGACAAGAACCTCGCAGCGAAGCCGCGCTGGCTGGTCATCAACAAGCGGGATTTGCTGCCCGACGATGAAGCGGAACAACGCGCGCGCGATATCGCGCGCCGGCTCCGCTACAAGGGACCGGTGCACCTGATTTCGGCCGCCACGAACCGTGGCACGCGCGAGCTGGCTGAGGCTGTCATGAATTTCCTCGAACAGCGGACGCGGGCGAAGTAGCGATGCGCAACAGCAAGGTGCGGCAACGCATCGCGGCCGGCAAGCTGAAGCTCCGCATCCGTGACCTGCGCAACCTGGGCGTGAAGTCCGAGCAGATGCTTACCGGTATCGGTGTGTACACCGCCGATGAACTGCGGCGGCAGGGTGCGGTGCGCTGCTTTGCGGAACTGAAGCGCGCGGGCATGGTCCCTTCACTGAACATGCTGTGGGCGCTGGCTGGCGCGCTCGATCCGTGGCCCGAGGGCACGCATTGGCGCGAAGTGGCGCGCGGAGAAGCGCGGCTCTCGCTGCTGCTGGCGGTCGACGATCTGGAAAATCCGGCCCCGAACGATCAGGCCGCAAAAAGCCGCAGGCTCAACCCAGCGCTTTGACGCGCGCGGCCAGCCGGCTCTTGTGCCGGTCGGCCTGGTTG
>JBOHZW010000258.1:0-6289 GCA_050738715.1 Steroidobacteraceae bacterium
GTGCTGTACCGCATCGTGCCCGTGTTCTACGAGGAACTCGCCGCGGGGCTCGCGCGGCTGTACGGCGCCAACGCGGAATCGATCGAGCTGCCGCTGCTGGTGCGCTTTGGCACCTGGGTCGGCGGCGACATGGACGGCGCTGCCGATGTGCACGCAAAGAGCATCCGCGAGACGCTGGCGCGTCAGCAGCAGGTCATCATCAATAATTATCACGCCGAATGCCTGGCGCTCGCGCAGCAGCTTTCGCAAAGCGCGGCACGCGTGGCGGTCAGCGCGGCACTCTCGCGCCGCATCGGCGAATACCGCACGTTGTTGCCGGGTGCGGCCGGCCTGGCACCCGCCCGCCACGACACGATGCCGTATCGCGGCTTTTTCGCGCAGGTCGCCGAGCGGTTGCGCAACACGCTGGAAGGGCGGCCGGCCGGCTACGAACGGCCGGCGCAATTCCGCGGCGACGTGGCGCTGGTCGCCGAGAGCCTGCGCGCCAATCGCGGCACGCATGCCGGCTTGTTCCTCGTGCGCCGCCTGCTTGCGCGCATCGATACCTTCGGCTTCCACCTCGCGACGCTCGATCTTCGCCAACACGCGGCGGTGCACCACACGGTGATCGCGCAGGGCCTCGCCGATCCGCAGTGGCGCGAACGGAGCGCCGCGGAACAGCATGCGCGGCTGGTCGACGTGCTGGCTCGTGACGCCGGCCCGGCGCAATCCTTCGACGCGCTCGGCAAGCGCACGCTGGCGGTGTTCGAGGCGGTGATGCAGGGCCGGCACCGCTACGGACCGGACGCAGTCGGCTTGTACATCGTCAGCGCCGCGGCCACGGCGGCCGACGTGCTCGCACCGCTGGTGCTGGCGCACTGGTCCGGCGCGCGCGACCGACGCAGCGGCGCTGCCGCCATCGACGTGGCGCCGCAGTTCGATTCCGTGACGACGCTCGAGGGGTGCGGCGCTGTCATGCGCGAACTGCTGGCGGACCAGGTCTACCAGCAGCACCTCGCCGCGCGCGGCCGGCTGCAGACCGTGCTGATCGGTTATTCGGAGAGCAATCGCGAGAGCGGCATTGTCGCTTCGCGCCTCGCGGCCTACCGCGCGCAACGCAACCTGACAGCGGCGCTCGATCGCGCGGATGAACGCCACGTGCTGTTCTACAGCCGTGGCGGCAGCATTCCGCGCGGCGGCGGGCGCATCGACGAACTGCTGCGCGCCGCGCCTGCGGAGTCGGTCAGCGGCGTGCTGCGCTTCACCGAACAGGGCGAGAGCGTCGCGCAGAATTTCGGGCTGCGGGCCAATGCGATGCGCACCCTGGAGCGCGCCTTCAATACGCTGGCGCTGGCGACGCTGGCCGTGCGCCGCGGCGTGGCCGTGCAGGAGAGCGTTGCGTTCGCGGATGCTGCCGCGCAGGTCGCCACCGCCAGCCGCGACGCGTGGCGGCGGCTCATTGATGGCCCGGGGTTCTTCGAGTTCTTCCGGGCGGTGACGCCAATCGACGTGATCGAGCGCATGCGCATCGGCGCGGCGCAACGGCGCGAGTCGCCGGGAGCGACGAGCGTGGACACGGTGCCGGCCGCGGCCTGGGTCTACGCCTGGTCGCAGTCGCGGCACATGCTGCCAGGCTGGTACGGTGCGGGGTCCGGGTTCGAGGCGGTGCGCGCATCGCGTGGCATCGAGCTGCTGAGGCGCGCCTATGCGGGCTGGCCGTTCTTCCGCAGTCTTGTCGATGACATCGAGACGATGCTGGGCCGCGCGGACATGGACATCAGCGCCTGCTACGACACGCTGGCCGCGCCTGAGCATGCGGATATCGCCACCGCGATCCGCGCGGAATTCAAGCTGACCTGCACGTTGATCGCCGCGACCAAGGCAAGTGCAGGACTACTCGATGCCGACCGCACGCTTCAGCGCAGCATCGCGCTGCGCAACCCTTACGTCGATCCGATGAACCTGATGCAGATAGACTTGCTGCGGCGCTGGCGCGCGAGTGGGCGCGCCGACCCTGACTTGCTCGAGGCGCTGCTGGCCAGCGTCAGCGGCATCGGCGCAGGCCTGCAGACCACGGGCTGACGGCCACGGCCTGATAACCCGGACGATCATTCCAGATAACAGCCGTTTGGCTGTTCCCGCATAAGCGCCCCTGTAGAGTGGGCTCGTGTACCAATACGATGAATTCGACCGTACTTTCGTCGCCGAGCGCGTGGCGGAATTTCGCGACCAGACGCGGCGCTACCTGGCCGGTGAGCTCAGCGAGGACGAATTCCGCCCGCTGCGCCTGCGCAACGGTCTCTATATCCAGACCCATGCGCCGATGCTGCGCGTGGCGATTCCGTATGGGATGCTCAGCAGCGCCCAGCTACGCAAGCTGGCCGATATCGCACGCCGTTACGACCGCGGCTACGGACACTTCAGCACGCGCCAGAACATCCAGTACAACTGGCCCAGGCTCGCCGAGGTGCCGGACATCCTCGCGGAACTCGCCACGGTCGACATGCACGCAATCCAGACCAGCGGCAACTGCATCCGCAACGTCACCAGCGATCATCTCGCCGGCGTCGCGAGCGATGAGCTCGAGGATCCGCGGCCGTGGTGCGAGCTGATCCGGCAGTGGTCCACGCTCCATCCCGAATTCAACTACCTGCCGCGCAAGTTCAAAATCGCGGTTTCCGGGGCGGCCAATGACAGGGCGGTGACCGCCGTGCACGACATCGGTCTGCGCCTGGTGCGGGGCCTGGACGGCGAGACCGGCTTTGAGGTGCTGGTGGGCGGCGGGCTCGGGCGCATGCCGATCATCGGCAAGCGCATCCGCGAGTGGTTGCCACAGCAGGATTTGCTGGCGTATCTCGATGCGATCCTGCGCATCTATAACCGCTACGGCCGGCGCGACAACATCCACCGTGCGCGCATCAAGGTGCTGGTCAAGTCGCTCGGCGTCGAGGAATTCACGCGCCAGGTCGAAGCGGAATTCGCCACCAACCATGCGGTGGCGCCGCAAGTCGACGCAGCGATGATCGAGCGGCTGCGCGCCAGCTTTGCGCCGCACTCCTATGCATCGCTCGCCAACGCTGATGTCAGCGTCGGCGCGCCTGCCGCCTTCGTTGCCTGGTATCGGCATAACACGCGCGCGCACAAGATGGCCGGTTATCGCGTCGTGTTCGTTTCATTGAAGAAGCACGGAGAAGCGCCAGGTGATGCGACCGCCGCGCAGATGGATGCGCTCGCTGACCTGGCCGACCGCCACGCTTTCGGCGAGATACGCGTGACTCACGACCAGAACCTGGTCCTCGCCGACGTGCCACAACGTGAACTGCAAACCTTGCACGCGGCGCTTGCGGCACACGGTCTCGCGACGCCGAACATTGGCACGCTGACCGACATGATTTGCTGTCCCGGCCTCGATTTTTGCAGCCTCGCCAACGCCGGCTCGATCGGCATCGCCAAGCAGATTCACGCGCAGTTCGACGATCTCGATTACCTGTACGATCTCGGCGAGATCCAGGTGAAGATGTCCGGTTGCATGAACGCCTGCGGCCATCATCACGTCGGCCACATCGGCATCCTCGGCGTCGACAAGCGCGGCGAGGAGTGGTACCAGATTACGCTCGGCGGATCGGCCACTGGTGAAGTGGCGCTGGGCGAAGTGATCGGCCCGTCGGTACCGAAGTCCGAGGTTGCCACCACGATCGCGCGCATAGTGGATGTCTATGTCGAGCAACGTGACAGCGATGCCGAGGCCTTCCTGCAAGTCGTGCGGCGGCTGGGCGTCGGTCCGTTCAAGGAGCGCGTCTATGCGCCAGATTCTGTCGCAGCGTGAAGTGCGCGCCGATCGCTGGCGCTATCCGGAGGAGGCGGGCGAGGGGCCGGTGGTGCGGACCCTGGCCGAGCTGCTTGCACTTCCGGGCCCTGCTGGCGGCGCCGGCGAGACGGGGGATGAGCTGGCTGCGCGCGTGGGTGCCACCGACGATGTTGGGTTGCTGGCGCCATTCATCGGCCGCCTGAAGCTCCTCGTGGTGCTATTCGACGCCAGTGGCGACGGCCGCGGATTCACGCAGGCCCAGCTTCTGCGCCAACGACATGGCTACACGGGCGAGCTGCGCGCGGCCGGCGCGGTCAAGCGCGATCACCTGTACCTGCTGGCGCGCTGCGGCTTCGACAGTTTCGATTTCGCAGCAGGCGAAGACCCGCGCGCGGCGCTGGAGCACATGGATCGCTACAGCGTCGCCTACCAGGCTGCTTCGGGAAGACTGGTGCAGCCGCGGCTGCGCGCCTGATTCGCGCGCGTCAACCCGCGGCGCTGCGAGCGCCGCGGGCTACTGCAGGCAGACAATCAGGCGGGCGTGGTAGTTGCGCCATTCGATCGGGATGACGATCGGACGCCCCTGCGCTGGATAGGCGAGCGTGCCGCCGCGGCCCGATACAACCTCGGGCACTGAAATCTGGAACTGATGACCGAAGTCGCGGCGCGCATTGCCCGAGAGCGTGTTCGCGATCTCGCCAACGAGATCGCACAGGTTTTCGTGGCTCATGTCGGTTTCCTGCATCCGCATCAGCATGACGCTCAGCATGCTTTTCGGCGCCGTGAAGGCGACCAGGCCGGTGCGTTTGCCGCTGACCTGGATGACACCGGTGTAGTCGGATATTTCCGGGCGGTCGGTCAGCGCGAGATGCGGCGTGCCGCATTGAGCGGCCTGCTGCACGGTCGTACCGAAATAATTCAGCACGCCGGACACGAACACGCCGACTTCGGACTCCAGCGTCATCGCCGCGCCACGCCTATCTCTCCGCGCCGATCAGCTTGCGCAGCGCGTCGTTCAGCTGGCGGTCGGTGAATGGCTTGCACAGGAACCCACTGGCGCCCTTTTCAAGTGCATCGATTGCAGTCAGCTTGTCGGCCAACGCCGAGATTACCAGTATGCGGATCTGCGGATCGCGCTGCACGAGATTCGACACGCACTCGGCGCCATCCATTTCGGGCATTGTCAGGTCCATCGTCACCAGTGTGGGCCGTAGCAGCGAATACAGTTCCAGCGCTTCACGGCCATTGCGCGCTGAACCCACGAACTCGATCTCCGGCAAGTCGTTGGCGCGCTCGATGCGCTTGCGGATCACGTTCGAGTCGTCGACGACGAGCAAGCGATGTAGCGGCGCGTCCACCGGTGCGAAGTCCCTTGGAATGCTTAGGCCGCGGACGAACGCGAGGCCGCGCCCGTCTCGCGACGCGGTAGCAGCATCTTGAAGCGCGTGTACTTGCCTGGCTGCGTTGAGATGCCGATGCGTCCGCCGCATTCGCGGATCGTCGCATTGACGACGTCGAGTCCGACGCCGCGGCCGGCGTGCTCGGTGACTTCCGTCGCCGTGGAGAATCCCGGCTGGAAGATCATGCGATAGGCGCCGCTCTGGTTCAGCGCCGCAGCCTGCTCGGCGTCGAGCATGCCGCGCTCGAGCGCGCGATCGCGGATGCGCACCGGGTTCAGGCCCTGGCCATCATCCTCGATCAGCAGCGAATACTCCTGCGGATTCGCCTCGGCGAAGCGCACGCGGATCGCCCCGGTCGGCGGCTTGCCGACGGCAGCGCGCTGCTCGCGTTCCTCGATGCCATGCATGATCGAGTTGCGGACCATCTGGATGCAGAGGTCGCGCACCACAGCCGCGTAGTCGGCCGGTATCAAATCGAGTCCTTCACAGGTGAGGCGCACCTGACGTCCGCCCTGGGAACCGACCTCGCGCGCCAGGCGCTGCAGCGATTGCTCCAGACCCGGCGCTCGTTCCGGCGCGGCCGCCTGCGGCGCGCCGCGCGTCGAGATGACCGCGGTGTCGCCGTGATGTTCGGGTGGAATGTCGGCGGTGGAGGCCGCGGTGGAACGCGCCTGGTCGACGCGCTCCTGCATCGCAGTGATCAACTGCTTATGGCCCAGCAGTTCGTCCAGTTTGACGACCACCGGGACGAAGTCGTCGCCGGCCACGCGCGCGCGCTCGCGCAGCGCTGCCAGCAGCTCCTCGATGGCGTGCGTGCGTTCGACGAAACTGTCCATGCCGAGCGCAGCGGCCTCGCCCTTGAGCAGGTGCATCTCGCGGAACACGCCCTGCTGCTTGTGTTGCAATTCGGCGGTCGAGATCCCGGGACTGCGCAGCAATGCATTGCTGCGGCGTACGCCGACCTCGACGTTGTTAAGGAAGCTCTGCAGTTGCAGCGGGTCGGCCTGCAGCAGCTGCAACAGCAGCGACGAGTTCGAATCGCTGCTGGCGCGCAGCTGCTCGAGTTCGAGTTGCAGCAACACGCGATCGGTCACATCCGAAA
>JBOHZW010000259.1:0-2318 GCA_050738715.1 Steroidobacteraceae bacterium
ATCGTGATCGGCACGTCCTGGATGTTTTCCGAGCGGCGCTGCGCGGTGACGACGATCTCTTCCAGTCCGCTGGCGCTCGTGGCGGAATCTGCCGCCAAGACCCTCGGGGCCAGGCCGGCAATCGCAGTCGTAGTACCCAAAACGGCCCAGATGGCGCGCTGGATCGATTGATTAGAGCTCAAGGTTTTCTCCCCAAGTTGATTGGAATCCAACTGGCGTGCTTGTGACGCCGTCGTGTCGCGGCGTTCGTCCCCGCGCGGACTGTAGCTTCCCCGATGCCGAGTATCCATATATTTCCGTGCTTTGAATTCCACGGCCGGGCCTGAAGCCACCCAAGATGTCGCATTTGAGCCTACCCTCCCGACGTCCGCTGCCGCGGCAACCCCGTATCCTAGTCGGGGCATGTTGCGACTTTATTGCTGTCACCATACGAGCACGTCAATATCCGTGCCGTGACCAACGCAGACTCACCTCCGGCAGCCCCGGCGGATAGCGAACCCGCCGTCGCCGTGGCCAGGCGACGGCGGGGCGGGGCCCGCGCGCACCGCACGATCGGGCCTTCGCTCGCGCCGATGGCGCGGCTGTCGAATCCCTCGCCACCAATCGAATTGCTCGATGCCGAGCAAGTCGAACGCATCGTGCAGGCCGCTTACCGGGTGCTCGAAGAGGCAGGCCTCGAAATCCGCAATGATGCGGCGCTCGAGATTTATCGACGGCACGGCGCGCTGGTCGACGAGGCCACTCAGATGGTGCGCATCGGCCGCGAGATCGTCGATGCGCAGCTGGCGCTGGCGCCGGCGCAATTCGTGCTCCACTCGCGCAACGCACAACGGCATCTGCACGTCGGCGGCAACGTCGTCAACTTTGGTCCGGTCAGCGGCGCGCCCAACATCAGTGACGCCGAGGGCGGGCGGCGCTATGGCGACTTGGAGGGTTTTCGCAGGATCCTGAATCTGACGCAGGCGTTGGGAATCCTGCACTGGCAGGGCGGTATCGTCGTCGAGCCGACCGACATTCCTGTGCCGGTGCGCCACCTGTCGATTTTCCAGGCGCACATCGAATGTTCCGACATCGTCTGGGGTGCGCGCGGCGTCGGCGGAGTGCAGGCCGAGGACGCGCTGGCAATGTCGGCGATCGAGCATGGCTGCACAATCGATGATCTCGCCGCGCGGCCGACGCTCCTGAGCATTACGAACGTCAACTCGCCGCGTCGCGTCGATGCCGAGATCCTCGACAACATCATCGTGCTTGCGCGCCACGGCCAGTGCGTCGTCATCACGCCGTTCACGCTGATGGGCGCGATGGCGCCGATCACGCTGGCTGGCGCGCTCGTGCAGCAGACCGCCGAGGCGCTCGGCATTATCACGCTGTGCCAGATGGTGCGCCCGGGCGCGCCCTGCGTCATGGGCGGTTTCACCTCGAACGTCGACATGCGCACCGGCTCGCCGGCCTTCGGCACGCCCGAGTACGTGCAGGCCGTCATCGCCAGCGCGCAGATCGGCCGCCGGCTGAAATTGCCGGTGCGCACCAGTTCGGTCAATGCCTCGCCGGCCGTCGACGCGCAATCGACCTGGGAAACTGCGTTTTCGCTGCAGGCCGCAATACTGAGCCACAGCCACCTGATCAACCATGCGGCCGGATGGCTCGAAGGCGGACTCACGGCATCACTCGAGAAGATCGTCGTGGACGCCGAGATGCTGCGCAACTGGGAAGCTATCCTCCAGCCGGTGCAGTTCAACGACGACGACCTGGGGGTCGAAGCGATCAAGGACGTGCCGGCGGGCGGGCATTTCTTCGGATCGGCGCACACGCTGGCGCGCTATGAAAAGGCCTTTTACAGGCCCTTGCTCTCGGACTGGTCGAATTTCGAGAACTGGGCCGATGCGGGTTCGCACAATGCCACGCAGCGCGCCACGCAGGTGTGGAAAAAACTGCTTGCCACGCACGTGCCGCCGCCGCTCGATCCTGCGGTCCGCGAGGCGATCGGCGCCTATGTCGCGCGCCGCACCGAGGAAATCAACCGCGCGTGAGCGACTGGATCGCCAACGCGCGCATGTATTCCGTCACGCCCGCAGCCGAAACGGCGTGGCAATCCCTGCTTGCGCACATTGCGCGTGACGCCGGCGTCACGCTCACGTACGAACCGTACCCGGCGCCTCGAGGGCTCGAGCGGCTCTGGGCGCGCGCCGATCTCGGCGCGGTGCTCATGTGCGGATTCCCCGTCGCGCTCAGGCTCGCGCCCGTGGTGCCGATCGCGGCGCCCATACCGGCCGCGGCGTGGGCAGCCGGAAGGGCGGTCTATCGCAGCCATCTAATCG
>JBOHZW010000260.1:0-7143 GCA_050738715.1 Steroidobacteraceae bacterium
GGCCCCAGGTGAATGTCACCCCAGGCCGGATGGAATGCGCCGACCTCGAGCATGACGAGGTCGAACGGCCCGAAGCGCGCGGCAATCGTTGCGTATTCGCTCGTCAACCCCGTGTCGCCGCTGAAGAACACGGCGTGCCGTGGCGAGCGAATCACGATCGATGACCACAACGTCGCGTTGCGATCGCGCAAGCTACGGCCGGAAAAATGCTGCGATGGCGTTGCGGTCAACGTGAGATCAGTTCCCGGCAACTGGTGCGATTCCCACCAGTCGAGTTCGACGATCCGCGCAGGCTCCACTCCCCAGTATTCCAGGTGGGCACCCACGCCGAGCGAGGTGACGAACGGCACGCGGCGCTTGCGCAGTTCGCGGATGGTCGGATAGTCAAGATGGTCATAGTGATCGTGCGATATCACCACCACATCGACCGGCGGCAGTTCGCGCAGGGTCACCGGCACCGGTTGGAAACGCTTCGGGCCGGCGAATCGCGCCGGTGAGGCACGCGGTCCCCAGACCGGATCGGTCAGCACGCGCACGCCGTCGATTTCGATTAACACGGTGGAATGGCCCAGCCACGTCGCGCGCAGGCCGCTGGCAGGCGCGCGTCTCCAGACGGCGAGCGGATTCTTCGACGGCAGCGGCGCACGTGGCACGCGCCGATCGCCGCCGCAGATGAAATCGGCGAGTGATGGCATCGGCGAAGCAGGATCGCGCAGTCCTGCCATGACCGGATGCAGATTGCGGAAGCCATCGCCCGCCCACGCGCCCGACGCCTGCATGCGTTCGAGGCGTTCGCCTTGCGGCTTTTTGCCCAGCGATTTCACGGCGCCATTCTAGCAACCAGGCGACGCGGCCGCCTGGGGCGCGTGCCGAAGGTATTGAAACGAATGGCGCACGGTGGCGCTTTCTCCGCTCCGCAACGTGCGCAAACCCGCATTGCCGGCGGAAATTCCGGGACGCGCGGCCATGTTGAATCCGTCGGAGAGCTGCGTCACCGGCTCGACACAGAAGAATTGTTCGGCCGGTGGGTTGTACACGACCAGGAATTCCAGCGGCGGCGGCGCGTCGATCAACAGGCCTGAGCCATCGGGCCAGTGGATCAGCGCTTCGCCACCGAAACCATCAAAGCAATTGTCGATGAATGTGTCGTCGAGCAAGATTCCCTGCGCCAGGTTCCATTCGTCCGGCAAAGGCGCGTGCTGCAGCGGCAGCATGTCGGCGTCGGAGCGCCAGACGCCGGCGACGCGCGCCCGCAATCGCGTGCCGCGCGGACGCGGGAAATACGGATGCTGTCCCATGCCGTACGGCATCTCCGTGCTGGTGAGATTCCGTAACGTCATGGCAATCGTCAGGACTTCCGGTGTCAGCGTAAAACGCTGCGTCGCGCGAAACTCGAACGGCCAGTCGGTTCCGGCAGCGTGATGCAGCGAGAGTTCGCAGGTGTCCGTTTCAATCGCATCCGTCGACCAGCGCAGGAGCCAGCCCACCCCATGTTGTGGAAATTTCATGCCGTGAAAATTCCTCGGCAGCCGGTATTCGGCGCCGCCGAAGGCGAAGTGTCCGTCGCGAATGCGGTTCGAATACGGCAGCAGCGGAAAGCTCGCGAGCTCCAGTGGCGAGTAAAGATCCTGCGGCGGCGTTGGCCTGAACAATGGCTGCGGCGCGGTGCCGCCGGCATGAAGGTCGAAGCGCGCGATCGCGCCGCCCGCCTCTGGCCAGATTTCTGCATGCAGCTCGCCGGCCTGCAGGTGAATTCGACGGCGCGGGGCTTCGAAGCAGCGTTCTACGATCACCGCGCGTGCTCACCCGCGTTCGATTGCCGCATCGCTTGCTCGTGCGCGTCGATGGCCACGGCCAGCGCCCCGAGCGGTCCGGCATCCGCGCCCAGCCCCGGAGGCACGATGTAGGAATCGAAGCCGTCCTTGATCTCGGCAAACTCGAGGTAGTCGTTCAGGCTGGTCGCGAGGCAGCTTCGCACCTGCGCCAGCAATTCTGGTCGCTTCGCCAGTACCCCGCCACCCATCAGGATGCGCTGCGGTGCGGCCGAGACGACCAGCAGATGCGCGAGCTGGCCCAGCGCATGCGCGACGGTTCGCCAAACTGGATCACTCAGCGACACATCCGCTGCATCGACGCCGCAGCGGGCCCTGATCGCGGGACCCGAGGCCAATCCCTCGACGCAAGCGCCGTGAAAGCTGCAATGCCCGGCCCAATCATCGCCCGGAGCGCGCGCCGCCCGCGCGTGCCCCAGCTCAGGATGATGCGCGCCCACCAGCGGGCGACCGTCATGGATCAAGCCGACGCCAACCCCGGTGCCGACCGTGACGTACGCGAAATCACGCAAGCCCCGACCCGCGCCCCAGCTTCCCTCGGCGAGCGCCGCGCCGATCACATCAGTCGTGATGCCGACCGGCACCGCGAAGCGCTGCGTGAAAAACCTTAGCAGGTCGGTGTAAGTCCACGCGTGCTTGGGAGTCTTGCCGATGCGCCCAAAGTGACCAGCGCCTGAGCGCAAGTCGAGCGGACCGAAACTGGCGATACCGATGCTGGCAAACGCCGTGGCGCCCGAGTTCCAGTTCGCGAGGATCTCGGCAATGCCCGCCAGCGTGGCCGGAGGATCGGCCGTGGGGAGTTGTACGCGCGCGCGAACCTCTCCGGGGCCGCTCGCCAGGATACAGATGCATTTCGTTCCGCCCAACTCGATGCCGGCATGTACGGCCATTGACATACCTCAGCGAAACGCGAACACGACCCACGCGGTGAGCAGCACCAACAGCGAAGACTGGACGCGATAGTTACGCCACCACGGGAACGTTGCCAACCGCATCGACTCCGACTTGTAAGCGGCGCGCGACCAGTGCAGCGCTGCGACGTCGGATCGTTTGCCGGCGTCGGGCTTGAGGCGGCTCACGGCGACCAGGATCAGCACATCGGCCGCGAACAACAGTGGCGCGATGTAAAGAAAATGGATGTGCGTAACACGCAGTACGACATTGAGCACGAACATGGCGACGCCCAGCATCGATCCATACAGGAACGCGGCGTGCGCGCCGGCCGCGTTGGCGCCGCGCCAGAACATGCCCATCACGAACAGCGCCACCACCGGCGGCACCGCATATGCGAGCACCGCCTGGAGGTATTGCCATAGAGAGGGCATGTGCTCGAGCTGTGGCGCCCACAACATGGCGACCAGCAGGCAGACGCCCGTGCTGTAGCGGCCAATCGTCACCGTGCGCGCGCTGCTCATGTTCCGTCCCAGTCGCGTGGCCAGGTCCATCGTGACCAGTGCAGAGGCCGAGTTCAGCATCGACGCGACCGCCGTCATCGTCGCTGCGACGAAACCCGCCACCAGCAATCCGATCAGGCCCGAGGGCAGGAGTCCCACGATCAGCGTCGGATACACCAGGTCGGCGCGCGCTACGTGCGGAAAGAGCAACAGTGCGCAGGTGCCCGGCAATACCATCAGGACCAGCACCGGGAGTTTCAGCAGTCCCGCCAGCAGCACGCCCGAACGCCCGTGATCGAGATCGCGAGCGGACAACGTGCGCTGCACGATCATCTGGTTGGTGCACCAGTAGTAGAAGCCCAACAGCGGCACGCCCAGCAACAAACCGGGCCAGGGAACGGCCGGATCACCGATCGGCCGAATTAACGAGAGCGCGGCCGGATCGACATACGTCATGACGGCGTGCCAGCCGCCTGCGCGCGCGAATGCCGTCCAGCTCACCAGCGCAGCGCCGACGATCAGCACGCCGGCCTGGATCACCTCGGTGCGCAGCACAGCGCGCAGTCCGCCGATGATCGTGTAGATGCCGGCAGCGCCGGCCAGCAGAAACGCCAGCAGCCACAATGGTGCCGCGGGAATCAACACGCGGCATACAAGGGCACCGCTGTACAGCCCGCCGGCACCATCGACGAACACGTTGAGGAACAGTGTCAGCAGCGTGAAACCGGTGCGCGCGCGGACGTCATAGCGGCGTTCGAGGAACTCGGGCATCGTGAACACGCGGCTGTGCAGCAGCTGCGGCAAAAAAAATACGCAGAAGAACACCAGCACCAGCGCCGCCATCCATTCGTAGTTGTACGCGGAGATACCGGTGGCATAGGCCGCCCCGGCGAGTCCGACCAGCGCCGTTGATGAAATGTTCGATGCGATCAACGCCAGACCAATCGTCGGCCAGCGCGCCGCGCGCGATGCCAGGAAATAGTCCTCAGGTGTCGTGTTGTAGCGCGACCAGCGCAGGCCGCTTGCGACCAACAGCGCCACGTAACCGGCGACCACCAGCCAGTCAGCCAGGCTAGTCACGCGACAGCAGATCCCAACAGCCGCTGGATATCCTCGAGCGGAACACCCCTAGTCTCGACGACCATTGCGCGTCTTCCCCTGTTTTGTGCATCAATCATAGGCGAGCACCGCGGCCGGAACACTGACCGGCACCGGGCCTCCGTGCCACCCTGCGCAGTTCTTTACATGTAAATATTTCCGTAGTAAAATATTCCACAGTTGTTATTTGACACTGCGGGATAATCCACGTGGATCGACTTTCGGTCATCGAGCAGAACATGCGGCGCGTGGCAAAACGCCTGCCCGGTTTGCCAGTCACTGAGGCCTTGCTGAGCCGCGTCATCATCTTGTTGGGGCGCGCGCTCTCGGCGCACATCGATGAAGTCATCAGCCCCTATCAACTGACCGACGTCGAATTCCGCACGCTGCTGTCGCTGTTCTCCGCGCCCGAAGGCGTGGCCGGCCCCAGTGACCTGTGCGCGAGCCTCGCGCACAGCCCCGCCAGCATGACGCGCATCGGCGATGCGCTGGTGGCGCGCGGGCTGATTACGCGCGTGCTCAGCGACCAGGATCGCCGGCGCATGGACATCAAGATAACGCCGCAGGGCGAAGCGCTGGTGCTCGAAGTGCTGCCGCGCATGTTCAGCTACACGCGCGAGCTGTACGGCGAATTTTCCGATGCCGACAAGACGCGCCTGCTCGGCTACCTGAAGAAATTGTTCGGCCAACTGATGCTGGACGAAGCGCCAGCGGGCAAAGGCGATCACGTATGAGGTTCAAATCGTTTGCACTGGCGCTGGCCGGCAGCATCGTCATCGGATGCGCATCGTTGAAGCCGGCCCCGACGCCCGCGATGCTCGGCGCAGCGCCGCTTGAGGGCACGACCCTGCCCCAAGGCGGGCAATGGCCGGTCACCGCATGGTGGGAGCGATATCAGGATCCGACGCTGAACAAGCTGGTCGAGACCGCGCTCCACGACAGCCCGACGCTCGCAGCCGCGCAATCGCGTTTCGACTCGGCGCGCGAATCGATACGCGTCACGGCCGCCGCGGTCGGCGCGCACGTCGATGCCAGCGCACAGTCCAGCCGCCAGCGCCTGAGCGACAACGGCTTGTTCAAGCCGAGTTTCCTCGGATTCAACTGGTACAACCTGACCGACCTCGGTCTTTCGGCCAGCTACACCTTCGACTGGTGGGGCAAGGAGCGCGCCAGCGTCGAAGCCGCGACCAGCGAAGCACGCGCGGCGGCAGCCGATCGCACGGCGGCGGCCCTGGTCCTGGCCGGCGCCGTCGTCGATACGTATTTTGGTTGGCAGACTGACCAGGCGCGGCTCGTGCTTAGCGCAGGGCGCATTGACGCGCTCTCGCGCGCCGCCGCGATTGCCGACGAACGCCAACGCGCCGAGCTGGACAGCGCCGACCTGCCCGCCCAGGCAAATGCCGATCTCGCGGCCGCGCGCGGCCAGCAAGCGGCCCTTGCTGGCTCCGCACAATTGCGTTTGGTCGCGCTCGCTGCGTTGACCGGCCATTCCGTCGCGCAATTGCCGCCGCTTGAAGCGAAGCCGTTGCCCTCGCTCCCGGCCGCCCTGCCCGATCGCCTCGGACTCGATCTGCTGGCGCGGCGGCCGGACATCGCCGCCAGCCGCGCGCGCGTCGAATCCGCCCAGCATCGCCGGCATGTGGCCGCGGCGCAGTTCTATCCTGACCTGTCGATTCATGCGTTGGCGGGTCTGCAGAGCATCGATCTCGGGCATCTGCTCGAAGCCGGCAGCGCCGATCCGCAGATCGGCATCGCAATCCACTTGCCGCTGTTCGACAACGGGCTGCGCCGCGCGCAGCTCGGCGTCGCCGATTCCGGGATCGCCGCTGCCGTAGCGGCCTACAACGACACGGTCATCGGCGCGGCGCGCGAAGTTGCCGCCGACTTCGTCGCCGGCAGCCAGGCGACAGCGCAACGCGCGCAGCAGCTCGTGCAGGTGGACTCTGCCATGCACCTCGAGCAGAGCGCCGCGGCACGTGTTCGTCAGGGTGTCACCGACCTGCGCGCGCAATTGGGCGCCCAGGCGATGTTGCTGATGCAGCGTGACGCACTGGTGCAGCTCGATGCCGCTGCACTGTCCGCCGACAGCGCCTTGCAGAAGGCGCTCGGCGGCGGTTTTGAAGACTCCCCCAATAGCAATCCCCGATTGAGTGACGCACCATGAGTATGCCAACCGAAAGTACGCCGACCGACAGCACGCCGAGCCCCGCCACGCCGCCCGCAACGGCGGTCACCGCCCCCACGAACGGCAAGCGCCGCCGCATCCTGATGATCGTTGCCGGCGTGTTCGCCGTGATCGGCATATTGTGGTTCGTGCTCTGGTACATCGTGCTGTCGGAGCGTGAAAAAACGGATGACGCCTACGTCAACGGCGACCAGGTCACCGTCACGTCGCAAATCACCGGCACGGTGGTCGGTGTGTTCACGAGCAACACGCAGCTCGTCGACGCGGGCCAGGTGCTGGTGAAACTCGATCCGACTGACGCCGAAACCGCGCTGAATCGCGCCGCGGGCGCTTTGGCGCAGTCGGTGCGCCAGGTGCGCCAGCAGCAGGCAATGGCCGGCCAATACGATGCGCAGGCCGCTCGCAGCCGCCTCGAACTTTCGCGCGCCGAGGAAGATCTCGCTCGGCGTGCACCGCTCCTGGTCGACCAGGCAATCGCATCCGAGGAAGTGAAGCACGCCGAAGAGGCCGTCGCGATGGCGCGCGCCAATCTTTCGCAGTCACAGCGCCAGGCGGACTCGGCGCACGCGCTCACCGAAGGCGTTGCGGTGTGCGACAACCCGATCGTGCAGACCGCGCAAGCCGCGTACCGCGA
>JBOHZW010000261.1:0-10067 GCA_050738715.1 Steroidobacteraceae bacterium
GCCCGAGCCGCGGCCGGGACCGACCGGCACGCCGTTGTTGCGCGCCCAGTCTATGAAATCGGCGACGATCAGGAAGTAACTGGCGAAGCCCATCGGGCAGATGACCTCGAGCTCGCTCGCCAGCCGCTGCGCGTAACGCTCGCCGTCGGTGGCGACCGGCGTGGCGACTGCGAGGCGCGCGGCAAGTCCAAGTGAAGCCGCGTCTCGGAGGTACTCTTCAGGGGTAGTCGCAGTAGGCACCGGGAACACGGGGAGCCGTGCTTCGCCGAGCCGCAGCGTCAGGCTGCAGCGCCGCGCGATCTCGGCACTGTTCGCGAGCGCGGCCGGCGCGTCGGCGAACAGCGCGTGCATCTCGGCCGGACTGCGCAGGTATTGCTGCTGCGTATAGCGGCGCGGCCGCGAAGCATCGGCAAGCAGCGCGCCATCGTGGATGCACACGCGCGCCTCATGCGCCTCGAAATCGCTGCTCGCGAGGAAACGCACATCGTTGGTCGCCACCGGCGGCGCGCCGCACTGCGCGGCCAGCGCCAGCGCTGCGCCGACGTACGCCTCTTCGCCGGCAGCGCCGATGCGCTGCACCTCGATGTAGTAGCGATCTCCAAACAGCAACCGCCACGCATCGAGTGCCGCGCCCGCTTGCGCAACACGCCCCTGGAGCAGCGCGCGTCCGATGTCGCCGTGCTGCGCGCCCGACAGCGCAATCAGGCCTTCGGTCGATGCCTGGCTCAGCCACGAACGCTCGATCAGGGGTTGCCCCTTGGCCTGGCCTTCGAGCCACGCTCGCGACACCAGCCGAGTGAGGTTGCGATAGCCCTTCAGGTTCTGGCACAGCAGCGTGATGCGCGACGGACCCTGCGCATCGCCCGGCTCGCGGATGCACAGGTCCACGCCGATGATCGGTTGCACGCCGCGCGCGAGCGACGCGCGGTAGAACTTGACCATCGCGAACAGGTTGTACTGGTCGGAAATGGCAACCGCTGGCATGCCCGCCGCGGCCACGGCATCGACGAGCTCATCGACACGCACGACGCTGTCGACGAGCGAATATTCAGTATGCAGCCGAAGGTGTACGAAGTTCGCTGTCATGGGGTACCCAGGATCTTACCGGAGCGAAGCTCCGTCGATGCACGGGCGAAGGGCCGAGGCGCGCCAACGCCGCGAGGTGCTCCGCGGTCGTGTAGCCGTAGTGCCTCGTGAATCCGAAACCGGGATATTGCGCGTCGAGCTCGGTCATGTGCGCGTCGCGCCAGGTCTTGGCAAGGATCGAGGCGGCACTGATCGCCGGCACCAGGTCATCGCCCCCGACCAGTGTTTCCACCGGGCAATGTTCAAACAGATCAGCAAGGTGCGGTGCTTTGTTGCCATCGATTATGATGCGCCGCGGCCGCACCGTCAGCGCCGCGAGCGCGCGGCGCATGGCCAACAGCGTCGCCTGCAGGATATTGAACTCGTCGATTTCCTCGACCGTGGCGACGGCGATGGCGTAGGCCCGCGCACGCGCGCGGATCAACACCGCGAGTTCGGCGCGGCGTTGCGGCGACAATTTCTTCGAGTCGCGCAAGCCTTCGATCGGGCGAGCGCGATTGAGCAGCACGGCCGCGGCTACGACGGGCCCGGCCAGCGGGCCGCGCCCGGCTTCATCCACGCCCACCTGCCAATTGACGATCATTTCGTGGCCCCGATCAGTTCAAGGACAGCATCGGCCGCGCGCGCCGCGCCGTCCTGGCGTAGCGTAACGTGTATCGAGCGGAAGCGCGCCTCGAGCATGCGCCGATGATCTTCATCGCGAAGCTGCTGCTGCAAGGCCGCGGCCAAATGTGCGCCGGTCGCTGCTTCCTGGAAAAATTCGGGCACCAGCGGCTCGCCCGCCAGCAGGTTCGGCAAGGCGAAGTACTTGAGACGCACCAGGCGCAGCGCCCGCAGCAGGAACGCGGTGGCGGCACTGAGGCGGTAGGCGATCACCATCGGGCAGCGGCACAGGAGCGCTTCGAGGCTGGCCGTGCCGGAGGCGACGAGTGCTGCATCGGCCGCCTGCAGCGCGGTGCGCGCCTGGCCTTCGAGCAGCCGCACTGCGGTGAAGCCTGCCGCCGTGCACTGCTGCTCGAACAGCGCGCGCACTTCGGGCGAAGCCATCGGCGCGATGAACACGACACCGGGCAGCGAGCGCGCGATTTCGGCCGCGGCCGCGATGAAATCAGGCCCCAGCCGTCCAACCTCTCCCTTCCGGCTGCCAGGGAGCAGTGCGACAACAGTCGAGTGAACCTCAAGACCAAGCGCGCGGCGCGCGGCGACACGATCGGCATCGAGCGGAATCTGGTCCGCCAACGGGTGGCCCACGAAGCGTGCCGGAACGGCATGGTGTGCGTAGAACGCGGGTTCGAACGGTAAAAGGCACAGCACCAGGTCGCAGGCCCGCCCAATGCTGCGCACGCGGCCTTCGCGCCAGGCCCATACCTGCGGACTGACGTATTGCACGGTGGACAGGCCAGCCTTGTGGAGCTGCGCCGCCAGCCCGAGGTTGAACTCCGGCGCATCGATGCCGATGAACACATCGGGCTGCCAGGCAACGAGTTCTCCGCGCAGCCGGCGGCGCAAACGCAGCAGGCGCGGCAGGTGCGAGAGCACTTCGACGAGGCCCATCACCGCAAGCTCATGCGCATCGGCCAGCGGTTCGCAGCCAGCCGCGCGCATCAGGGGTCCGCAGACACCGCGAATCTCGATGCCAGGAACGCGCTCGCGCAAAGCGCCGATCAGCGCCGCGCCGAGCTGGTCGCCGGAGGTCTCTCCCGCCACCACTCCGATGCGTAGCGCCCGCGTCATCTCGTTGCTGGAATCTAGCGGATCAGGCTACGCGTCGCGGCGCCGATGAAATCCACCAGCGATTGCACCACGCTGTGTTGCTGCGCCACCGCCTTCAGTTCCTCCAGCGCTTCGGCGAGCGGCAGCTCGCGCCGGTAGAGCGTGCGATACGCATCGCGCAACGCGCGGATCTGTTCTTCGCTGAAGCCGCGGCGCTTCAGCCCTTCGCTGTTGATCGAATGCGGCCGGGCCGGCTGTCCTACCACCATGATGAACGGTGGCACATCGCGCGTTACCGCCGCGTTGTTGGCGATGAACGCATGCGCACCAATCTTGCAGAACTGGTGCACGCCCGAGTAGCCCGCCATGATGACCCAGTCCCCGAGCTGCACGTGGCCGCCGAGCGCGACGTAATTGGCCATGACGATCTTGCTGCCGACGTGGCAGTCGTGCGCCACGTGCGAGCAGGCCATCAACAGGTTGTCATCGCCAAGGCGCGTCACGCCGCCACCTTGCGCCGTGCCACGGTTCACCGTGCAATACTCGCGGAACACGTTGCGGTCGCCGATCTCCAGACGCGTCGGTTCGTCCTGGTATTTCAAGTCCTGCGGCGCATCTCCGAGCGAGGCGAACTGGAACACCTTGTTGTCGGCGCCAACTGTGGTATCGCCAGTAATGACCGCATGTGCGCCGATAACCGTGCGCGCGCCGATCCTGACGCCGGGGCCGATGACCGCAAACGGACCGACCTCGACATCGCCGGCAAGCTCGGCCTGCGGCGACACCACCGCATGCGCATCGATCACGGCGCGGTTCCCGCTTGCTTCGCCGGGTTGATCAATATGCCGGGTGCCAACATCAAGTCGGCGGAGGCGGCCTCGGCGTCGCCGACACGCGCGATCGCCGCGAGTTTCCAGATACCGCGCAGGTTACGCTCGAGCGTCGCTTCCAGGACCAGCTGGTCGCCGGGCTCAACCGGGCGCCGAAATCGCGCCTTGTCGATGCCGGCAAAATAGAACAGTGATTTCTCGTCCGGATAGACGCCGGCAGTGACGAACGCCAGGATGCCGGCGGCCTGCGCCAGCGCCTCGATGATGATGACGCCCGGCATCACGGGGCGATGCGGGAAATGCCCCATGAAATACGGCTCATTGATCGACACGTTCTTCAGCGCACGCACGCTCTTCCCGGGCACGCATTCAAGCACGCGGTCGACCAGCAGGAATGGGTAGCGGTGCGGCAGACGCCGCATGACTTCGTGGATGTCCAGCTGCTTCGGTTCATTCATCTTTGTGAATCCTGGAATCGGGTTCGTGTGTGCCGCGCTCGAGCCGCGTGACGCGTCCGGCCAGCGCATCGAGGCGCTTCAGGCGGCCCACCACCCGCCGCCACAGCGCAGCCGGCGAGGCAGGAATACCACCAGAATAGACCCCGGGCTCGCTGATCGAGTGCGACACCATCGTCATGCCGGTCACGACGACATCATCGCAGATGTCCAGGTGGCCGACGATACCCACCATGCCGGCGATCATGCAGCGGGCGCCGATGCGAGTGCTGCCGGAAATGCCCGAGCAGGCGGCAATCACCGTGTGCTCGCCGATGTGCACGTTATGCGCGACCTGGATCTGGTTGTCGAGCTTCACGCCGGCGCCGATGACCGTGTCGTCGATGGCGCCGCGGTCGATGGTCGTGTTCGCGCCGATTTCGACATCGGCGCCAATGCGCACGCGGCCGAGTTGCGGCACCTTGGTCCAGCTTGAACCATCGCGCGCATAGCCGAAGCCGTCGGAGCCGACGACCACGCCCGACTGCAGGCTCACGCGTGCGCCGAGTTCGGTGCCCGACTCCAGCGTTACGCGCGAATGCAGCCGGCAGTCATCGCCCACGCGCACATCGGCGCCGAGCACGCAGCCCGCGCCGATGCGCACGCGCTCGCCGATCGTGCAGCGCGGTCCGACGAGGGTGCCGGCGCCGATGCTGGCGCTGGCCGCCACGCGCGCGCTCGCATCGATCTGCACGC
This sequence comes from Steroidobacteraceae bacterium, assembly GCA_050738715.1. Classification (GTDB taxonomy): domain Bacteria; phylum Pseudomonadota; class Gammaproteobacteria; order Steroidobacterales; family Steroidobacteraceae; genus FEN-1191. Next base: position 4,820 of record JBOHZW010000261.1, read on the forward strand.
CAGCAGCGTTGCCCGGCGCGGTGGGCGCCTCGGGATAGAGCAGCGTGGCGATGCGCGCGTAGGTGGCGTACGGGTTCGAATGGACCAGCGCCGCGGTCGGACATTCGGCGGCGGCAGCGGCATCGAGCACCACAGCACTCGCGCGCGTGACCTTGAGCTGGCCGCGGTACTGAGGATTGGCGAGAAAGGCCAGATCGCCGCGACCTGCTCCCGACAGAGTGCCAACCCGTTCGACCAGCACAGCAGGATCGCCACGCAGCTCGCAGCCGAAGCGCACGGCCAGTTCGCCGAGCGTCATGCCCATTGGACGTCCAGCGCGTCCATGCGCAAGCTCCCGTTACTTGGCGGCGGGAGCAGCCGGCGGCGGCGTTGCGGCCTTGGGCGGCGAGGCGGCGCGCGCCTGCAGGCCTGCCAGCACCGCGGCCGTGATGTCGAGCGAGTCGCTCGCATAGAGGCTGTCGCTCAGGATCAGGTCGAAATGCTGCGACAGCGCGTAGCTGCGCACTTCGGCGATGATCGAGTTTTGCAGCCGCGAGAGTTCTTCGTTCTGGCGCGTATTGGCATCTTCCTGGAAATCATTCTGCTTCTGTGCAAATTCGCGCGAACCGTCGCGGATCTCTTTTTCCATCTTGGTGCGCTGGTCGGCGCTCATCGTCGAGGCGTCTTTCTCGTATTTTTCCTGCTTGGCCTTTATCGAGGCCTGCATCGCCGCGAGCTCACGCTGCTTGGGAGCGAATTCGGCACGGAGCGATTCCTGCACGACCTTGGCCTGCGGCGATTCCTGCAACAGCCGCGCGGCGTTGACGACGCCGATCTTGATGTCGGCCTGCGCCGGCGCGATTGTGGCCAATGCCACCGCCAGCAATCCTGCAACGGAGAAAATCGAAGAACGCTTCACTGCTTTAGCTCCCTGATGAATTAGTAAGAACCGCCGATCGTAAACTGGAAATTCTCGGTGCGATCTGCCCAGTGCACCGCATCGCCATTGAACTTGTTAAGCGGTATGCCATAACTGAAGCGGAATACGCCGAGCGAGGGCGCCAGCCACTGCACCGCGATGCCGGTGGACCGCTTCAGCTGATCATACTTGAATTTGTAATCCACCGGGGTCAGGAAGTCGCGGCCGAGGAACTGGACCTTGTCGGTGGAGAACACGTTGCCATAGTCGAAAAACAGCGTCGCGCGCGCGCTGGTCTGCCATTTCACCGGCAGTGGCAGGATCAGCTCCGCGCGCGCCACGGCCAGCATGTTGCCGCCGTAGGGATTGCCATTGCTGTCCACGGGCCCGAGCGAGCTCTCGGTATAGCCGCGCACCGTGTCGGGCCCGCCGCCATAGAATCGCTTGTAGGGCGGCAGCGCCGTGGTGCCACCGAGGCCGTTGCCGTAGGCAAGATTTAAGCCGAACGACAGCGTCGAGTGGAACACGAACGGGATGTACTTGATGCCGTCGTAACTGGCCACGTAGTAGCGCGTCTTGCCGCTCGGCACGAAGCTGAAGCCCAGCGCGTGGCGCTGGCCGCGGTCGGCGAAAATCCCGCGGTTGAGCGACTGGAACAACCATCCTACGTTTGTTTCGAGCGTGTTGAAGCGGCTGCCGAACAAAGACGTGGAATTGGTGATCGACGTGCCATCGCCGAGCGTCAGGCTGGTGAGCACGATGCGCGTGTACGGACCACCGTTGGTCTTCACCCAGTCGACAGCCTGCTGCGCGCTGCTCCCCTGGTAGGTCAGCAGGTCGACGCGTTGCAGCGAGACGCCGGCGCTCAGGCGCTGGTATTCGGTGATGGGATAGCCGTAGCTCAGGCCCAGCGCCAGGTTCTGCGATTTGAAGTTCGATGAGGTCGACACAAACTGCGTCGAGTTGCGGTAACTCAGCGACACCGTGCGCGAAAGCTCATCGATGCTCAGGTACGGGTTTGTGTGCGTGAAGCTGTAGAGCTTGTTGTAGAGGCCGGAGTCGATCTGCAGCGCCACCTGGTTGCCCGAACCCATGAAGTCACTGTCCTGGAAGCTGCCGTTCAACATGAATTTCTGCGAGGCCGAATATCCGATGCCGCCGCTGATCGTCGCGCTCGGGCGCTCCTTGACGTCGAACACCACGTCGACCTGGTCGGGCGAGCCCGGAACCGGGTTGGTCTCGAATTCGGCCTTTTCGACGAAGGGCTTCTGCTCGAGGCGCTGCTTGGAACGTTCCAGCGCGATGTTCGACAGCAACGAACCTTCCATCTGGCGCAGCTCGCGCCGCAGCGTCTCGTCATTGCTGCGCGTCGTGTTCTTGAAGCTGATCTCGTGCACGTAGACGCGATTTCCCGGATCGACGAACAGCGAGAGGGCCACCTCGCGCTTGGCGTCATCGAGCGTCGGCACCGGCTCAACTTTGGCGAAATAGAACCCTTCAGCGCCGAGCCGGTTCTTGATCAGTTCTTGCGTTGAGGAAATGGCCTTCTGCGAATAGGTCTGCCCGGGCTTCACCAGCACCAGGCGCTGCAGCTGCGCCTCGGGCACGACCATGTTGCCGGCCAGCTTGACGCTCGAGATCTTGTAGACCACGCCCTCGGTGATGTTCGCCGTGATGAATACGTCGGTCTTTTCAGGCGCGATCGCGACCTGCACCGAGTCGATGCGCGCGTTGGCGTAGCCGCGGTCCTGGTAATAGGTCTGGATCTTTTCCAGGTCGCCCTGCAGCGATTCACGCGAATAGCGGTCATCCTGCTTGTACCAGGAGGTCCAGGTCGGCGTCTTCAGCGTCAAGGTCTCGAGGATGTCCTTCTGCTTGAAAGTCTTGTTGCCGACGATGTTGATCTGGCGGATCTTCGCGCGGTTTCCTTCCTTGATGTCCAGGTTGACGCGCACGCGGTTGTTGGCCAGGTCGTCGACCTTCGAATCGATGGTCACCGCGTACTTGCCGCGACTGTAGTACTGGTCGGTGAGGTATTGCGTCACCTCTTCGAGCGTCGAGCGGTTGAAGGTCTTGCCCGCCGACAATCCGACATTGCGCAACGACTTCTGCAGGTCCTCGGTCTTGATGTCCTTGTTGCCCTTGATTTCGATACTCTCGAGCGACGGGCGCTCGAGCACAGCGATGACCAGCGTACTGCCGTCGCGGCTGAATTCCACGTCGCGGAAAAAGCCGGTCGCGTAGAGCGCGCGGATCGCCTCGCGCACGCGCTGCGCGTCAAGGTGATCGCCGATGTTCACCGGCAGGTAGTTGAACACCGTGCCTTCGGAAATGCGCTGCAGTCCCTCGAGCTTGATGTCGCCGACGACGAAATCGGTGCCGTCGACCTGCTGCTGCGCCAACGCGGCCGCGCCGGTGACCAACGACAGCACCGCCGCGACAAACGAGAGGACCAACGCTATTCCTGCGCGATATTTCATCCGCACACTGCCGTTACTAATGGGAGTCAGCCAAACTGACGCGTAATGTCGTTGTACAAGGCAAGGCCGAGCAGCAGCGCCACCAGCGCAATGCCCAGCTGTTGTCCTGCAAGCTGCATGCGTTCGGACAGTGGACTGCCCTTCAGCCACTCGATCGACTGCATCAGCACCTGCCCGCCGTCGAGGATCGGGATCGGCAACAGGTTCATGAACCCGAGCACCAGGCTGATCTGCACCAGCATGGCCAGGAACACCGCGAGTCCCGCCTGGGCGGCATCGCCGGCGTACTCGGCGATCGAGAGCGGACCGCCCAGGTTCTTCACCGACACATCGCCAGCCAGCATGCCCCACAACATGCGCACCTGGAAACGCGTCATGTTCCACGCTTCGTTGCAGGCAATGCCGAGCGCGGCCACCGGCCCAGGACGCGAGCGCCGTTCCATGCCGGGCGGAAACGCCGGCACATGGAGCGAGGTCACCTGGATGACGCCGATGCGCGCGCCGTCCTTGACGGTCGAGCCAACCTGCACGCGTGTCGTCGCGGACCGGCCTGCGCGCAGGTACTGCACCGCGATCGAATCGTTCGGATGCGCGCGAATCGCCGTGGCCAGCGCGAGATAATCGTGCACCGGCTCGCCGTTGACGCTCCGGATTTCGTCACCCGCCTGCAGGCCCGCTAACGCCGCAGGACCACCTGCATTCACTTTGCCGAGAATCGGCGGCACCGGCAGCTGCTGGACCTGCAAACCAAGGCAATCGGGCGCCGAGGCCGGATCGGTCAGCGCGCGCCGCTCCGCGCCATTGGCGAATGCAAAGTTGGCGATGCGCTGCTGGCCGTCGGTGCGGCGCAAAGTCAGCGACAACGGCCCGCTGCCGGCGACGCCTTCGAACAGCGCTACGCAGGCCTCGCCTTGCGATTTCACTGGCCGCGCGTTGACAGCAATCACCTCATCGCCCGCTTGCACGCCGGCGCGCGCCGCGGGCGAATCGGGGAGCGGCGTGCCCTGCAGCGCGCGCAACTCGCTGGTGCCGGACACCAGCAGGATCGCGGTCAGCAACAGGATGGCGAACAGGAAATTGGCGGCCGGCCCGGCGAGCAGCACCGTGATGCGCTGCCAGTGCGGCCGACGCGTGAAGGAATGCGGCAGGTCGGCCTCGGCGACCGGCGCTTCGCGTTCATCGAGAAGCTTGACGTAGCCGCCGAGCGGAATCGCCGCCAACACGTACTCGGTGCCACTCTTGCGGCCGAGGCGCGTGAACAATGCGCGCCCGAATCCAACCGAGAAACGCAGCACCTTGAACCCGAGGCGGCGCGCCACCCAGAAATGGCCGAATTCGTGCACCGTCACCAGCACGCAGACGGCAACGATGAAGGCAGCGAGTGACCAAAGGGAAAAAATCACGCCAGGCCGCTCCGGGAAATTTCCTGGTGCGCGGCCAACGCGGTGCGGGCGCAGGCGCGGGCCTGCGCATCGGCGGCCAGCACTGCGTCCAGATCGTTCAGGACCCCACCCGGTGCATCATTCATGACCCTTTCAATGACCCCCGGAATATCCCCAAAGTTCAATTGCTTGTCGAGAAACGCCTGCACCGCCACCTCATCCGCCGCGTTGAGCCAGGCACAGGCCGCACCCCCTGATCGCGCGGCCGCTTCGGCTAGCCCTAAGCACGGGAAGCGCGCGCGGTCCGGCGCCGCGAATTCCAGTGGTCCGGCCCGGGCCAAATCAAGGAATTCTACACCGGCGGCGATGCGGCCGGGCCACGCCAGGCTTTGGGCGATCGGAGTGCGCATATCCGGGGCACTGAGCTGGGCCAGCGTCGACCCATCCACGTACTCGACCAGCGAGTGCACGATGCTCTGCGGATGCAC
>JBOHZW010000262.1:0-9230 GCA_050738715.1 Steroidobacteraceae bacterium
CGGGGAGCAGGGAGGGGAAGACGTGACCATGCACCCATTTGAGCGAGCGTTCGTGTCTCCATATCTCTGCTCGAGCGAGCGTCCGTTCCCTCGCGCCGCGTCTCACTATGCGTCGTCCAGCAGTCGCCGCGCCTCATCCTTTTGCATCTGCGAGCCCTCATCGAGAACTTCGTCGAGCATCGCCCGCGCACCGGCAGGATCGCCCATGTCCAGGTAGGCGCGCGCCAGGTCGAGCTTGGTGCCAACCTCGCTCATCGTGGCTGGCTCGGCATCGGTCACCGACGGTTCCGCGCTGAGGCGCTGCGTGGAGGCAAATTGCGCCTCGGTTTCCGGCGTGCTGTGGCCGACATCGAGGTCGAGTCCCCCGGAGCGCTCGCCGGTCGTCGCCAGGCTGTCGAGATCGAGATCGACGATGCTGTCGGCTGCACCTTTCTTGAGTTGCTCGACCTGCGCCGTAACACCCATGGGCAAATCAGGCGGTGGCATGACCGTAGTAACCAGTTCGGTCGGCGAGTCGGCCGGATCGCTGACGGCCGGCATGACGGTGGAAAAATCCTTGTCGGTGAACAGCCAGGTGCCGCTTGCGCCGGTCGACGGTGGTGACGGAACCTCGGCCGTATCAGGCACGACCACTTCCGCCTGACCTTCGGAGTGCGCGCGCGCCAGCAGCTCGCGCGTGTCTTCATCGAGCGATGTCAGCATGGTCGGCGCCGAGCCGGCATCGACGATGTTGTGACGGTCGGTATCGGCTGCGGCGACGTCCAGCCCTAAATCGTCGATCGCCAGTTCCGCGGTCTGGTCCGCACCCGCAAGCTGCGCACGCGCGCTGGATTCGAGCTTCTGGCGGATCGTCGGGCTGTCGAGCCCCTGCGGCTGCAGGTTCTCCACGGTCGGTGTGTCGTGCGCAATGCCGCCCACATCGAGCGTTACGGTGTTCGATTGCGGCATCTCGCGCGTCGTGCCGGTGCCATCGCCGCCACGTGCCGGATCGTCGAGCACAAAGTCGACGCCGGTATCGCCGATCGCGCGCAGTTCACCGGTCGCATCGCCATCGCCCAACGCAGCGCCCAGGTCGAGATCGACGGCATCCGAGGGGGTCTCTGCAGCGATAGAGGGCTCGCCCAACAGGTCGAAGTCGACGCGGTTCTGGCCGCCTTCGAGGTTCAGGTCGACGCCACCCGCGCCGGCGCCCGACAACGCGCCAGAGGTCGTGAACAGCGAGTCGTCCGGCGCAATCTGGCGCCCCATGATGACGACTTTTTCCCACTCGCCGCTGGCCGCTTCTTCGCGGCTCGCCGCCAGTTCGCGCGCGAGCTGCAGGAATTGATCCTTGTTGCCCCACACGAAGAACACTTCGAGGAGCTTGAGCTTCAGGTCGCGCCGATTGGGCTCGCGTGTGATCGCAATGCGCACCAGGTCGGCGGCCTGGTCGTAAAGGCCGTAGGCCATGTGGAAATCGGCTTCCGCCAGCGGATCGCCCTGGTCGAGCGCAACGGCCGTGTCCCCGGCGACGCTGTCGTCGTCCGCGAGCGGGACGGATTGCATGTTGGCCAGCTCGCCCTCGCTGATGCGCGGCGCCTGGTGCGTGCCAGACTCCTCGACGACGAAGGATGAATCCTGCTTGTTCGACAACGCGCGCATCGGCTGCGTCTCGGCCTGCCGGCTCGGCGGTCGCGCCGCTTCGAACGGCGGGGTCGAGAGCCGATCGAGCGTGCGGCCGAATTCCTGCTCCTGGCGGGAGCGCATGAAGCGCCAGCCGAACAGGCCGGCGAGGATCAGCGCCAGCGCGCCGAGCGGCAGATACCAATTGTCGATCAGCCAGTCGAGCATCCCGCCCTGAGGCGCAGCCGGAGCCGGCGTCACAGCGGGTTTCGTCGGCGGCACGACTGCAGGCGGAGCCGTTTCAGGCGGCGTTGCTGCGGGCGCCGCGGCCTCCGGCGCGGTGGCCGGGGGCTGCTGCAGCACTTCCTGCGGAGACTTGGCCGGTTCGGACGGTGGCGCCACGGGTGTCTGGCCGGGGCTGGCGCCATTCATCTGTTTTTGCAGGTTCGCCAGTTCGGCGTTCTTCAGGTCGAGCAGGCGCTGCGATTCGGCCAGCTGCTGCTGCAGCGTGGTCACGCGCTGTTGCAGCGCTGCCGTGTCACCGGCGCCTGAAGCGCCGCTCGAGGGCGCCGCGGCACCGGGCTCGGTCGGCGGTACCAGGTGAAGCTGGTCGCGGCCCGCGTGGTTGCCGGACCAGGCGTGATACTGGCTGCCGACTTCGGCGCTGGCTTCGCCAGAGCCTATCGCCGCGACGGTTGCGGCATCGGGCAACTGCAGCGTCGCGCCGCTGTGCAGCACGTTCATGTTGCCTTGGAACGCGCCGGCGTTGGCGTGATAGAGCGCCACGAGCGCGCGCTCGCGCTGCGCATTCGGGTAATTGCGCGCGGCGATCAGCGAAAGCGTGTCGCCACGCTGCACGGTGTAGGTTCCACCGCCGCCCGTGGCAGCGGCGGGAGCGGGCTCGTAAGAAGGCGATGTCGAAGCAGCAGGCGCAGGCGGCGCAGGCGCGGCGACCGAAGCACTGGCAGCCTCTGCCGGGCGTTCGACGTTGGCGGCCTGCGCCTGCGGCGCGGGCGCCGGGCTGGCGACGGCTGCAGCCGCGCTCGCTTTGTCGCCGGTGAACAGGGGCGGATCCAGTAAAACGGTGTATTCGCGCACGAGACGCCCGCGCGCCCAGTTCGCCTCGACCAGCAACGTTGCAAACGGCTCGGTGACGACATCGCGTGAGCGCACCTTCAGCACATCGTGGCCGTCGGCGTTCTTGCCGGGCACCAGTGTCACGCCATCAAGATAAGAGGGATAGTCGAGCCCGTAACGGGTGAAACTGTCGCGACTGGCCAGCGTAACCTTGAGGTTCGCAAGTTCCTCAGGCGTGGCGGTCACATCGATTTCGGCATTCAGCGGCGAGTTGAGCGCCGATTTGAGGTGGATATCCCCTAATCCAAGTGCCATTGCCCCGGCCGGCATGAAGGCCACCAGAGTCAGCACGCGTACGACATAACGCAAGGACATCAGAACTCCCAGTGCACCTTTAAAGAGCAGTTACCCCATTAAAAAACAGCCAGTTGCGCTGTTTTCCTTGGCCCGTCGGCTATTTGCCGGGCAATATAACTTATAAATACTCCCGGACCAAAATCTCCGCAATCTGGATCGCGTTCGTGGCTGCGCCCTTGCGGACGTTATCGCCCACGATCCACAGATTAAGACCGCGCTCATGGGTCATATCCTCGCGAATGCGTCCGACATAAACCGTGTCGTGGTTCGCTGCTTCGGTAACTGCCGTGGGGTACCCCCCCGGTTTCCGCTCATCGATCACTTGCACGCCCGGCGCGCGTGCGAGCAACGCGCGCGCGTCATCGGCCGAGATCTTGCGTCGTGTCTCGATGTGCACCGCTTCGGAATGACCGTAGAAAACCGGCACGCGCACCGCCGTCGCATTCACGCGGATCGACTCATCGCCGAGGATCTTGCAGGTCTCCCACTGCAACTTCATCTCTTCCTTCGTGTAGCCGTTCTCCAGGAACCTGTCGATGTGCGGGATGCAGTTGAACGCGATCTGCTTGGGCAACACTTTCGGTTCGACCGGCCGGCCGTTCAACAGTTGCGCGGTCTGCTCGGCGAGCTCTTCCACCGCCTTGCGGCCGCCGCCCGAGACGGACTGGTACGTCGCGACGTTGATGCGCTCGATGCCCACCGCATCGTGGAGCGGTTTCAGCGCCACGACCATCTGGATCGTCGAGCAGTTCGGATTGGCGATGATGCCGCGCGTCTTGTACTGCGCAATCGCCGCGGCGTTCACTTCGGGCACGACCAGCGGAATATCTTTTTCAAGGCGGAAGTGTGCAGTGTTGTCGATGACGATGCATCCGGCGGCGGCGGCTTTCGGCCCGTAGACTGCCGACACATCGCCGCCGGCCGAGTAGAGACCGATCTGCGCGCGCCTGAAATCGAAGGTCGCCGCATCGATGGCGCGCAGCTCGCGGCCATTGAAGGTCACGCTTTTTCCGAGCGAGCGTTCGCTGGCGAGCGGAAATAATTCCTGCACCGGAAATTTTCGCTCTCCCAGTACCGTCAGCAGCATCTCGCCGACCAGCCCCGTGGCGCCCAGCACCGCGACATTCCATCCCTTCGCCATCAGCCCGTGCGCCTCATCGGTTGCGTTTTTCGATATCGGGCACCGTCACGCGCACGTCGGCGTTCTGCGCGCGATTCCGCAGATGGTGATCCATCAACACGATTGCCAGCATCGCCTCGGCGATCGGCGTCGCGCGCAATCCGACGCAGGGATCGTGCCTGCCCGTCGTGACGACTTCGACCGCATTGCCCTCATGGTCGATGGTGCGGCCCGGCACCTGGATGCTCGATGTCGGTTTGAACGCCACGTGCACGAGCAAGGATTGGCCCGTGGAAATGCCGCCGAGGATGCCGCCCGCGTTGTTGCTGGCGAATCCGTCCGGCGTCAGCTCGTCGCGATGCTCGCTGCCGCGCTGCGCGATTGATGTGACACCAGCGCCGATTTCGACGGCCTTGACCGCGTTGATGCCCATCATCGCGTGCGCGATGTCGGCGTCGAGCCGGTCGAACACCGGTTCGCCAAGGCCGGGCGGCACGCCATCGGCGCGTACCGTGACGCGCGCGCCGACCGAGTCGCCGGCGCTGCGCAGGTCCCACAACAGTTTCTCGAGTTCCGGCACGCGCGCCGGATCGGGACAGAAGAACGGATTGTCGTAGGCGGCCTGCGGATCGCGCGCTTCCAGCTGCAGCGCGCCGATCTGGCTCACGTAGCCGCTGATGCGCACCTGCAATCGTTCGGCGAGCCATTTTCTCGCGATCGCGCCCGCGGCGACGCGCATCACCGTCTCGCGCGCGGAAGAGCGCCCGCCGCCACGATGGTCGCGATGACCGTATTTGTGTGCGTACGTGTAGTCAGCATGGCCGGGACGAAAACGATCGACCAGCTTGTCATAGTCGCGCGAACGCGCGTCCGTGTTTTCGATGAGCAATCCGATTGGCGTGCCGGTGGTCTTGCCCGCGTACACACCCGAAAGGATGCGCACCGCATCGCCTTCACGGCGCTGGCTGACGAAATGTGACGTGCCGGTGCGCCGGCGGTCGACGTCGCGCTGCAGATCGGCTTCGGTAAGCTGGAGGCCGGGCGGGCATCCGTCCACGATGCAGCCGAGTGCCGGACCGTGGCTCTCGCCGAAGGTCGTCACCGCGAACATCCTGCCAATCGTATTGCCCGACATCAGCTCCGCTTCATCAACTGCTCGCGCGTGAGCAGGAACACTCCACCGCCGCCGCGCGCGAACTCCAGCCAGGTGAACGGCAGGCGCGGAAACTTCCGGCGCACCAGCAGCTCGCTGTTGCCGACCTCGACGACCAGGATGCCGCCGGGTCGCAGGTAGCGCGCCGCATCGCGCAGCATCACGCGCACCGAGTCGAGGCCGTCGCGGCCCGCCGCGAGCGCCAGCGCCGGTTCATGCCGGTACTCGGCCGGGAGCGATTTCATCTCCGCGCTCCCGACGTACGGCGGGTTGCTGACGATCATATCGTAAGCACCGGCGCGGAGTGCGCTGAAATGGTCGGATGCCAGCGTGCGCACTCGCCGGCTGAGCCGGTGCCGGCGCACGTTTCGCGCGGCGACTTCGAGCGCGGCCGGCGAAATGTCCAGCGCGTCGACACGCGCTCGTGGAAAAACCCGGGCGCAGGCGATGGCAATACAGCCCGACCCGGTGCCAACATCGGCAATGCGCTTCACACGCGCCGCGTCGATCCACGGCGAGAACCGATGCTCGATGAGCTCGGCGATGGGCGAGCGCGGGATCAGCACGCGCTCATCGACGTAAAGCTCGATGCCGGCAAACCAGCAACGATGGGTCAGGTAGACGACGGGAATGCGCTCGGCGATGCGTCGGTGCAACAGCGCACGGAGCTGGCGCTGCTGCGCGGTCGTAGCACCACGGCGGAGCCGCGCTGCAGTGGGTCGGGCAGGAAGCCGCAGCGCATGCCAGACCAGCGCCGCCGCGTCGTCCCGCGCGCGCTCGGTCCCGTGGCCGTAGTGCAAGCTTGCCCGCGCAAGTGTCTGCGTCGCGCGCCGCAATAGCGTGGTGACGCTCACTTGCGAGCGCGGTGCGCGCTTGCGCGTATGTGATAATCGGGCCATGAAATTGCGACGTCTGCTGCCTTGGCTGCTGCTCACGAGCCTGGCCGGCGCGTTGGCCGGCGCACTGCTCGCGCACATGCTGACACAAAGCAGTGTCGCGCTGCAGGGTGGCACCTGGCTCGCGCGGCCGCGCGCGCTGGGGCCGTTTTCGCTGACCGACACCGAAGGTCGCTCGGTGACGAACGATGCGCTGCGCGGCCACGCCACGCTCGTCTACTTCGGATTCACCGCCTGTCCCGACGTCTGCCCGGCGACGCTTGCGACGTTGCGCGATTTGCGCGCGCGCGCGCCACTGGCAGACCTGCGCATGTGGTTCGTCACGATCGATCCGGAGCGCGATACGCCGCAGGCGCTGCGCGAGTACCTCGCGGCCTTTGGCCCTGGCTTCGTGGGCCTGCGCGCTGCGCCGGCGGCACTGCCTGCGCTGCTGCAGGAGTTCAGCGCCTACGCCGGCAAGCGCGAGCAGCCGGGCGGCGGCTACGGCGTCGATCACAGCGCGACATTGTTCCTGATCGACGGCCGCGCAAGGCTGATAGCCGTGTTCAATCCACCCTTGCAGGCGCCGGCGCTCGATGCCGACCTGCGCAAGCTCGCCGCGAGCCATCAGCTATGAGCGGGCGATGGTTCGCGACGATGCAATACCTGCTGCCGCAACATCTGCTGTCGCGGCTGGTCGGCGCCATCGCCCGCAGCCGCTTGAGAGTCGTGCGCCGACCGCTGATTGCCGCCTTCATGCGCGGGTTCAAGCCGGACATGAGCGATGCCGTGCAGCCCGATCCGCAAGGCTATGCCAGCTTCAATCTTTTTTTCACGCGCGCGCTGCGCGCGCACTCGCGCCCGCCCTCGCCCGCGAGCAATGCCGTCGACAGTCCGGTCGACGGCAGCATCAGCGCGCTCGGTAAAATCTCGAGCGGACGTCTCATCCAGGCCAAGGGGAGCGACTACGGCCTGCGTGATTTGCTGGCCGGCCACGCAGCGCTCGCCGACGCACTGACTGGTGGCGAGTTCATGACCATTTACCTGGCGCCATTCAACTATCACCGCATTCACATGGCGCTCGCCGGCGTATTGCACGAAGCGTGGTTTGTGCCGGGAAGATTGTTCAGCGTCAATGACACCACGGCGCGCCACGTTCCGAACCTGTTCGCGCGCAACGAGCGCGTCGTGCTGCACTTCGAAGGTCCGCTGGGTCCGCACGTACTCGTGATGGTCGGCGCCCTGTTCGTCGGCAGCATGGGCACGGTCTGGCACGGCGACATCGCACCGCAGCGCGCTAGCGGCGTGATTCCGCTGCCGGTGCCGCCCGGCGCGCCGCTGGCCGCAACGGCCACGCTGGCACGCGGCGCCGAGCTGGGGCGGTTCAACATGGGCTCGACCGTGATCCTGTTGCTGCCGCCGGGCAAGGCACGCTGGGATGCATCGCTGGCGGCAGGATCGGTACTGCGCGTGGGCCAGCAGATTGGCTCCCTGCTGTGACCGAGACGCTGGACGATTGGCGCCCCGGCGCCAGCACCGAACGCTTGCGCCAACGCGCGCAGATGCTGGCGCAGGTGCGCGCATTCTTCGCATCGCGCGGCGTGCTCGAGGTCGACACGCCGCAGCTGGTGAATCACGCGGTGACCGACCTCAACATCCACTCGGCCGAGGTGCGCTGGCCACGTGGCGATGAACGCCCCCGCTACCTGCATACCTCGCCCGAATACGCGATGAAGCGACTGCTCGCAGCGGGGAGCGGCGACATCTACCAGATGTGCCATGTGTTCCGCGCCGCAGAGCAGGGTCAGCTGCACAACAGCGAATTCATGATCGTTGAGTGGTACCGGCACGGCTGGGCCATGCTCAAGCTCATGGAAGAAGTGGATGCGCTGACGCGCGCCCTGATGGGCCCGGCGGCGCTCGCGCCAACGCACTGCGTCACCTACGAGCAGGTTTTCATCGACGCGCTGCGTTGCAATCCGCTCCAGGACAGCGACCGCACGTTGATGAAGCATGCACAGCATGCCGGCTTCGACGAATCGCTGTTACGGCGCTGTGAGCGGGACGAATTGCTCGATTTGCTGATGGGCGCCTGCATCGGCCCGACATTGGGCAAGGACGGACCGGTGTTCGTGCATCGTTACCCGGCCAGCCAGGCGGCACTGGCGCGGCTCGATCCCGACGACAACCGCGTGGCGCTGCGCTTCGAGCTCTACCTGCGCGGCGTCGAGCTGGCGAACGGCTTCGAGGAACTCGGCGAGGCCCAGGAACAGCGCGGGCGATTTGCGGCGGACCAGCGAGCGCGTGCGGCGCGCAACCTGCCGGTGCCCGCGATGGATGAATACATGCTCGCGGCGCTGACCGCCGGCCTGGCGCCGTGCGCTGGCGTGGCGTTGGGTTTCGATCGGCTGTTGATGCTCGCGTGCAACGCCGAACGCATCGACGATGTGATGGCCTTTACGAGCGAGCGCGCCTAGGGCCTGGGATCAACCTTTGGCGCGCGAGACGTACTGGCCGCTGCGTGTGTCGACGCGGATGACCTCGCCCTCATTGAGGAACAGCGGTACGCGCACGACGGCGCCGGTCTCGAGCTTCGCCGATTTCTGCCCGCCGGTGGCGGTGTCGCCACGCAGGCCCGGATCGGTTTCAACGATCTTCAGCTCGACGTGCGCGGGCGGCGTGACCACCAGCGGAACGTTGTTCCACAGCGTTACGGTGCAGCTCATGCCGTCCTTCAGCCACACGGCGCTTTCGCCAACGAGCGATTTGTCGGCCGCGTACTGCTCGAAATTCTCCGGCACCATGAAATGCCAGAAACTGCCGTCGTTGTAGAGGTACTGCATCTCCGCATCCATGACGTCGGCGGCCTCGAGCGACTCGCCGGAACGAAACGTCCGCTCGATCGTGCGGCCGTTCTTCAGGTTGCGCACCTTGATGCGGTTGAAGGCCTGGCCCTTGCCGGGCTTGACGAATTCGTTGTCGACGATTGCGTACGGATCACCTTCGAGGATGACCTTCATGCCCGAACGTATTTCGCTGGTGGTGT
>JBOHZW010000263.1:0-3836 GCA_050738715.1 Steroidobacteraceae bacterium
GAAGTGGGTGCGCTCGCCAAGGCAAGCGGCGTGAATCTGTCCGACCAGTCGATGCTGCCGGTGGCAAGCCTGTGCGCAGCGTCCGAAACGGAAGCCGCTGCGGCCATCATGGCCCTGGGCGAGCGTATGCGCACGAACGCTCCGCAGCACCGCATGTCCACGCTCCAGGACCTGCAGGCCGGACGTCCGCTCGAAGTCGAGGAAACACTCGGATTCGCGGTCCGCAAGGCGGCGCAGAGGTCGCTGCCGCTGCCATTGCTGGCGTCCAGCTACGCGCTGGCCCGGGCCATCGATCGCATCCGCTGACTGCCTACGCAAATAGCCAACGTGGGGCTCCCCGCACTATGATGGCGCAGGCGCTAGCCGCACAGCTTCAAGGGGAAGGCCATGCAGAAAATGGTGCACAGTTATCTGAAAGCACTCGAAGCGGGCGATGCCAACAAGGCTGCGGCGCTGTTCATCCCCGACGGCTGGGTGCAATCGCCGTTCCTCGGCCGCGTGCCGGTGAAGCAGTTCGTTAAGAAGGTCGCTGAGTCTTCGAACGGCACGCGGCTCACCGTGCACGATGTGCTGGTGAGCGCCGAAGGACACCTGCGCGCCGTGGCCTATTACAACTATGACTGGCGGCTGAAGGACGGCGCGCGCGTTTCGTTCGATTGCGCCGATGTGTTCAACTTCGATCCGAGCACCGGGCACATCCAGTCGATCGTGCTGGTCTACGACACGCACCCGGTGCGCGACGTGGTCGAGAACCAGTATTCTTGATGTACTCGTTTAGATGCCGGGCCGCGGCACTTCTGGCCGCACCACTGTTTGCAGCCGCGCGCCTTGCGGCCGCCGCGCCCATCGATCCGCCGGTCGCACCGCCGCAACCACAGTCGAACGCGCTGATCGCGATCAAGGCCGGCCGCCTGCTCGACGTGCGCTCCGGTCAGTACCGGCGCGATGTGTACATCAGTATCGAGAACGGACGCATCGGCGCGCTGGGCGCGACGGCTCCGGCTGGAGCGCGCATCATCGACCTGTCGGAAAAGGTCGTCATGCCCGGCATCATCGACGCGCACGTGCACACGGGCGATGACCTGTTCGACCACTCGGCATCGATCCGCATGCGCATATCGGCGGCGCAGTCGGCGCTCAACGGCGCTTACAAGGTGCACCAGTACCTGATGCGCGGCGTCACGACGCTGCGAGATGCCGGCGAGACCAATGTCTACTATCCGCAGTTCGCGCTGCGCGACAGCATCGCATCTGGGCTCATCGAAGGCCCGCGAATGCTGTGCGCCGGCATGCTGATTTCCGTATCCGGCGGCCATGCCGACGATGACGCGACAGCCGTCGATTTTGGAATGCCGAAGCGCCCGAACATCGCCGACACCGTCGATGAACTGCGCGTCGCCGTGCGACGCGATCTCAAGTACGGTGCCGACTGGATCAAGCTGATGGCGAGCGGCGGCATCGTCGACCTGTACAGCGATTTCCGCGCGCAGGAATTGAGCGAGGAGCAGATGGCCGCGGCCGTCGACCTGGCGCACCGCGCGGGCCGGCGCGTCATGGCGCACGCCGAGGGCACGGCCGGCATTCGCGCCGCGGTGCGCGCCGGAGTCGATTCGATCGAGCACGGCACGATGCTCGATGAAGAGAGCGCGACAATGATGGCGGCAAAAGGCACCTGGCTGGTGCCGACGCTGTCCACGTTCCAGGTCGCCCCCGGCGCTGAGCGGGGCATGGACGCAAAGATGCTGAGCAAGCTGCGTGACATCCTGCAGTACCAGCAGCCGGCCTTTTCACTGGCGTTGAAGCATCACCTGAACGTCGCCTTCGGCGACGACGACGAACCGGACAGCGTCGGCGCCGAATTCGCCGCGCTGGTCAAGGGCGGCATGACACCATTGGCGGTGCTGCAGGCCGCAACGATCAACGGCGCGCGTTTGCTCGGGCTCGAATCCGAAACCGGCGCCATCGAAACCGGCAAATCGGCGGACATCATCGCTGTTGATGCCGATCCGCTCGCCGACATCGGCGCGATGAAGGAAGTTGCCTTTGTCATGGCGGCCGGGCGTATCGTCAAGGAACACTGAAGGAATCGTGATGCACTGGACTGGACGCAATAGCTGCGCACTTCTCGCGGCCGCGCTGTTGGGCGCAAGCGTGTCGAGCGCCGCCAGCGCCGCCGCGCCAAATACGGCGGCGCCAACCCGGACGGCCAACGAGCTCAAGGCGCGCGAGATCTTCGCACGCGTGATTGCATTCAAGACGCAGATTGGCTCTGGCCAGGTGCCGGAGATGGCCAAGTACCTGGCCGGAGAATTCCTCAATGCGGGTTTTCCGGAGGCCGACATCCAGTGGTTTCCGCTCGGCGACACCGGCTCGCTGGTAGTGCGCTATCGCGGCGATGGAACCGGCGGCAAGCCGATCCTGTTGCTCTCGCACATGGACGTCGTCACCGCGAAGCGCGAGGACTGGCAGCGTGACCCGTTCACGCTCACCGAGGAGAATGGATTTTTCTACGGGCGCGGCACCTTCGACATCAAGGAAAGCCTGACCTGCATCACCGCAACGCTGCTGCGACTGAAGCGCGAGGGGTACGTGCCGCGGCGCGACCTGGTGCTGCTGCTGACGGGCGATGAAGAAACCACCATGGACACGGCCCGCGACATGATGGCAAAGCATCGCGATTTGCTCGACGCTGACTTCGCGCTCAATCCCGATTCGGGTTCCGCCGACCTGGACGAAACGACGGGCAAGCCCATCATCTATGGCTACGAGACCGCCGAGAAAACCTACGCCAACTACTCGCTGACCGTGCGCAATCCGGGCGGGCACAGCGCGGAGCCGCGCACCGATAACGCGATCTACGAACTGGCGGCGGCGTTGGGGAAGGTGCAGGCCTACCAGTTCCCGGTAATGTCGAATGAAACGACGCGTGCGTTCTTTGCCGGTAGCGCGGCGCTGGCCCCGGCGCCACTTGGCGCCGCGATGCATGATTTCTCTGCTGACCCGAAAGATGGGGCAGCCGCGCAGATTCTGTCGAAGGATCCCCACTATGTCGGCATGTTGCGCACGACCTGCGTGGCGACGACGCTGCAGGGTGGCCACGCGGAAAACGCACTGCCGGAATCGGCCACAGCCGGCGTCAACTGCCGGATTTTCCCCGGGGTCGATCCATTGGCCGTCAAGAAAACGCTCGAGCAGATCGTTCCCACCGGCGTCGAGGTCAGCATGACCGGCACGCCGTTCTGGAGCGACGCCTCGCCGCTTCGCGCAGATGTGGTCGACGCGATCAAGCGCACTGTGCACAAGCTCCATCCCGGCATTCCGGTCGTGCCGCGGCAGGATTCGGGGGCCAGCGAAAACATCGTGACGCGCGTGGCCGGCATCCCGACGTATGGCACCTTCGAGTCGTTCATCAAGCCGAGCGATTACTTTGCACACGGCCTCAACGAACGCGAACCGGTGGCGTCGTTCTATGAGGGCCTGCAGTTCTGGTACATGCTGTTGAAGGACTTGTCGGGAGCGAAGACCGGGAGATAAGAACAAGAGCAGGCGCGACACGCAGGGTCTTTCAAGTGGACTTCCAGCCGACCAGCCTCTGACGAGTCATCGCAAACCCCGTAACTCGCTTTGTTGAAAGACCCTGCGTGTCACGCCTGTTCGGAGTGGTTCATTTTCCGGACTGCGGTGGCGGGGACGGGGCCTTCAGCAGCAAATGGCTGGGCGGGCTCTGAGGGTTCCCGGGACGGTCTGCCGGCCGCCATCTGGCCCGAACCCCAACGGCCAACGCCTTGCTGCCCTCCGATTCGGGTCTTAAAGAGGGGGTGCAGGGGCCTTTCAAC
>JBOHZW010000264.1:0-1728 GCA_050738715.1 Steroidobacteraceae bacterium
GTTGTTCGCGTCGTGGTAGCGCAGGAACGCCTTGTGCAGCCGGCGCACGCGCAGTCCCTTCGGGATCGGAACGGTTGCGCTCGTGCGCGTCACGCGTCGCAATGGATTCTTGCCACTGTGGTACATCGCTGTCGCCGTGGCCATCGGCGAAGGCAGGAACGCCTGCACCTGGTCGGCGCGGAATCCGTTGCGCTTGAGCCAGAGCGCGAGCTCGAGCATATCCTCGTCGGTCGTGCCGGGGTGCGCGGCTATGAAATAAGGAATGAGGTACTGCTCCTTGCCGGCCTGCTTCGAGTACCGGTCGAACAGTTCCTTGAAGCGATCGTAGGTGCCGACGCCCGGTTTCATCATCATCGACAACGGGCCTTCGCGCACATGCTCGGGCGCGATCTTCAGGTAGCCGCCGACGTGGTGCTGCGCCAGTTCGCGCACGTACTCCGGCGACTCGCTGGCGAGGTCATAGCGCACTCCGGATGCGATCAGCACTTTCTTGACGCCCGGAAGTTCGCGCGCGCGCCGATACAGATTGATCAGCGAACTGTGATCGGTGTTCAGGTTCGGACAAATGCCCGGGAACACGCACGACGGCCGTCGGCAGGCACTCTCGATCTCGGGGCTCTTGCAGGCGAGGCGATACATGTTCGCGGTCGGGCCGCCCAGATCTGAAATCACGCCAGTGAAACCCGGGACGTTGTCACGAATCTGCTCGATCTCGCGCAGCACCGAGCCTTCCGAGCGGTTCTGGATGATGCGCCCCTCGTGCTCGGTGATCGAACAAAACGTGCATCCGCCAAAACACCCGCGCTGGATCGCCACCGAGAAACGGATCATCTTGTATGCGGGAATATTCGACTTCCCGTACGACGGATGCGGCCGCCGCTGGAATGGCAGGTCGTAGATCCAGTCCATCTCATGCATCGACAGCGGCAGCGGCGGTGGGTTGAGCCATACATCCGTGTCGCCATGACGCTGCACCAGCGCGCGCGCGTTGCCCGGGTTCGATTCGAGATGCAGGATGCGAGAGGCGTGCGCGTACAACACCGGATCATCGACGACCTGCTCGTACGCGGGCAACCGGATGACACTGTGTTCCCGGTCTGAGTTCTTGACGCGCCGTGCAAATCTCGCAATATTTTCAGCGCCTGACGGCGCGGATTTAACGCCGTCATCCGGGCTTCCGCCCGGCTGACGTCGTCCAACAAATGCATAAGGATCGACCGGCGGATTCAACGGGCCGGGCGCATCGAGGTGCGTCGAGTCGATTTCGATCCAGTCGGTGCGAGGGCCGCGGCGGACGAATGCCGTGCCGCGTATGTCGGTGAGCGCACTGATGGGTTCGCCCGCATCGAGGCGCCGCGCGATCTCCATGACCTGGCGCTCGGCATTGCCGAACACGAGCAGGTCGGCCTTGGCATCGAGCAGGATCGAGCGCCGCACTTTCTCCGACCAGTAATCGAAGTGCGCGATGCGGCGGAGCGATGCTTCGATGCTGCCGATGATCAGCGGCACATCCCTGTACGCCTCTCGCACGCGTTGCGCGTACACGATCACCGAGCGATCGGGCCGCGCGCCACCCTTGCCATCTGGGGTGTACGCATCGTCGCTGCGCACGCGCCGGTCGGACGTGTAGCGATTGACCATCGAATCCATGTTGCCGGACGTCACGCCGAAGAACAGCCGCGGCCGGCCGAGCGCGCGGAACGGCTCGGCGCTGCGCCAGTCGGGCTG
>JBOHZW010000265.1:0-4577 GCA_050738715.1 Steroidobacteraceae bacterium
GTCGCGGACTGGGGCCACAAGGAAGTCGAAGATCTGCTCGCCGGCGTCGACGCGGTGGTCGCCAGCGGCATTGTCGATCCCGCGCGTCTCGGCATCGGTGGCTGGAGCTACGGCGGCATCCTTACCGACTACACGATTGCATCCGACCAGCGCTTCAAGGCCGGGTTCAGCGGCGCGGGCAGCGCCAACCAGCTGTCGATGTACGGCGTGGATGAGTACGTCATGCAATACAACAATGAACTCGGGCCGCCGTGGCGCAACCAGGCACTGTGGCTGAAGTTGTCGTACCCGTTCTTCCACGCCGATCGCATCCACACGCCGACGCTGTTCATGGGCGGCACCCGTGATTTCAACGTGCCGGTCGCCGGCGGCGAGCAGATGTACCAGGCGCTGCGCACGCTAAATGTGCCGACGCAGCTGATCGTGTATCCCGACCAGTACCACGAATTCACGCGGCCGAGTTTCATCAAGGACCGGCTCGAGCGCCAGGCGGCGTGGTTCGCGAAATATCTGCAGCCCACGCAATGAGCTTGAACACGCAATCATTGGGCCGTGTCGCGGCGATCGCGCTGCTCTCGATCGTCGGTTGCGACGCGCTGGCAGCCGCGCCGACCGCCAAGCGGCCCTTTCGCACCGACGACATCTTCCGCATGGAAGCGGTCGGCGAACCGCGCGTGTCACCGGATGGCCAATGGGTCGCATACGTCGTCACGACGAGCGATCGCGCGGCGGATGAAGTGCAGAGTTCAATCTGGCTCGTGAGCTGGGATGGCACGCAGCACGTGCAACTGGTCAAGCCATCAGGGAGCGTGGGTTCGCCGCACTGGACTCCCGACGCGCATTCGATCACCTATCTGGGCAAATCCACCGGCGATGAACACACCCAAGTGATGCAGATCGATCGGCGCGGCGGCAAGGCGCGCGCGATCACGCACGTCGATCATCCGATCGAAAGCTATGCGATATCGCCCGATGGCAAGCGCCTGGCGCTCGTGCTCGATTTTGACAACGACGCGCCGACCGATCCGAAGCGCGCCGATGAGCCGCGGCCAATCGTCATCGATTCGCTGTATTTCAAGGAGGACGTGACCGGCTACATCGGACGCGGCCAGAAAACGCAGCTGTACCTGTACGACATCACAAGCAGCAAGCTCGAGCGCCTCAGCACTGACGCGCAAGCAAACGATACGATGCCGGCCTGGTCGCCGGACAGCACGAAGCTCGCTTTCGTGCACACGCACGAGCGCGGCGAGGATCCGGACGGCATGATGGACATCGACACCATCGAGGCACGCGCCGGCGCACCGATGCGGCGGCTGGTGCGCGTGAACAATCCGAACTTCCAGCACCTCACGTGGAGTCCGGATGGCAAATCGGTCGCCTACCTGCAGGGGCGCGACGTCAAATACTACATCTACCTGCACGATGAACTCGCGCTCGTCGGGGCCGATGGCAGCGCGCCGCACGCGCTGACGGGCGCGATCGATCGCGCCATCTACTCGTACCAGTTCACGGCCGATGGCAGCGCGATGACACTGACTATCGAGGACGATGGTTCGCAGTATCCCGCGCAACTCAGGCTCGCCGATGGCGCACTCGAACGGTTGATCGCGAAGCCGCTGGTCGTGAGCGGACAATCCACCGCCGCCGGACATTTCGCGATGGTCGCATCCGATGACACGACCGCCGCCGAGGTGTACGCGTTCGAGAACGGCGCACTGCGCAAGCTGACGCATCATTCCGAAAAACTGATGGATGAGATCGAGCTCGGCGCGTCGGAAGATTTCAGTTTCAAGGTAGCGGATGGCACCGAGATACACGGCATGTTCGTCAAGCCGCCTGGCTACGTCGCGGGCCGCAAATATCCGACCATTCTGTGGATACACGGTGGCCCCGACCTGCAGGACGAGCATTCGCTCGATTTCACTTCCAGCTATCAGTTGCTGCGCCATCAGATCGCCGCGAACGGCTATGTCGTGGTCGGCATCAACTATCGCGGCAGCAGCGGTCGCGGCTTCGATTTTGCGAACGCAATTTTCGCCGACTGGGGCCACAAGGAAGTCGAGGACCTGCTTGCCGGCATGGATGTGCTCGTTGCGCGCGGCCTCGCCGATCCGCAACGCCTCGGCATCGGCGGCTGGAGTTACGGCGGCATCCTGACCGACTATACGATCTCGAAGGATGGCCGCTTCAAGGCCGCGCTCAGCGGTGCCGGCACCGGCAACATGCTGGGCAGCTACGGCACTGACCAGTACGTGCTCTGGTACAACGCCGAGCTCGGCCCACCGTGGAAGAATCCCGAGCTGTGGATGCGCCTGTCGTATCCGCTCTTCCATGCGGACCACATCCACACGCCGACGCTGTTCATGGGCGGCGATCGCGATTTCAACGTGCCGATTACCGGCAGCGAGCAGATGTACGTCGCGCTGAAGACGCTCGGCGTGCCGGCAGAGCTGGTCGTGTATCCCGACCAGCACCATGAAATCGAGCGGCCGAGTCTTTACCTCGACCGGCTCGAGCGCACCGCCGCCTGGTTTGGAAAGTACCTGCAGAAGCCCGGCAAATAGGCCGCCCCTGGCCGCCGTGCATCAAGGTCGAGAATTTTTGCGTTACATGTACAACAAAACATGTAACGCAAAACAACAAACTTTCCTCAACACGCTGCTAGCGCTCGCGCTAGTCGGCGGCCTTTGAATGGAAAGGTTGCTTTGGGTCCCTAAGGGATCCTTTCAGGGCGGCGAGTAGTACGCCGCGAGCTTGTTGCCTTCCGGGTCGCGGAAAAAGGCAGCATAGAAAGTCTCGCTGCGCGCGCCGGGCGGCCCTTCATCCTTGGCGCCGAGCTCGATCGCTTTCTTGTAGAGGGCATCGACGGTCGCCTTAGAATCGGCCGCGAACGAGACCATCGCACCGTTGCCAACGCTGGAAGCCTGGCCGTTCAGCGGCTTGATCAGCAGCAGGCTCGAGTGCCCGGTGGGATTCCCCCAGCTGATGTAGCGCTCGTTTTCGGCGTCGCGCTTGGCACCGAGCACCGCGAGCACCGGGTCGTAGAACCTGGCGGAACGCACCGGGTCGTTGGTGCCGATGCAGACGTAACCGATCATGGCGATCCTTTGCTTTCGAATGAATGGTTTTGAAGGGGTGGAGATTCCGCGCGCACAATAGCAAACTTAAGCCATGCCGAATGCGCCGCACCTTTATGTGATCTCCGCGCCGTCGGGCGCCGGGAAAACCAGCCTCGTCAAGGCGCTGCTCGCGGCGCGCCCCGACCTGGCGGTATCGGTGTCGCACACGACGCGCACGCCGCGCCCGCACGAAGTCGAGGGGCGCGACTATTACTTCGTCAGCACCGCGGAATTCGACCGGCTGGCGGCGGCCGGCGCCTTCCTCGAGCATGCGCGGGTGTTCGACAACCAGTACGGCACCGGGCGCGATCAGGTGAACGCGAAACTCGATGGCGGCCACAACGTGCTGCTCGAGATCGACTGGCAGGGGGCGCGGCAAATTCGCATCCGGGCGCCGGATTGCGTGTCGATTTTCATCCTTCCGCCCTCGCGCGCGGCGCTGGAAGAGCGGCTGCGCGCGCGCAAGACCGACAACGATGAGGTCATTGCCCGGCGGCTGGCCGATGCGGCCACCGACATGTCGCACTGCCTCGAATTCGACTTTGCAGTCGTCAATGACCGGTTCGAGCACTCGGTGGAGGAACTGCTGACGGTCATCGATGCCCGCCCCGGCCAGCGCCCTGCTGCTTTGGCCGCCAACCGCTTGGGTTTAAAGCCCCTGCTGCAATCGCTGGTGGCTAAAAACCCCTGATTTGGCGTATAGTTACCGAGTCTGTCACCCGCACATTTCACCTAGCAGGATCCCGCACGCACCATGGCCAGAGTCACCGTAGAAGATTGCCTCGAGAACGTCGATAACCTGTTCCAGCTGGTGCTGCTGGCCTCGCAACGCGCGCGCCGCTTGGCCAATGGCGCCGAGGCGACCGTGCCGGTCGACAACGACAAGCCCACGGTGCTGGCGCTGCGCGAGATCGCCGCCGGCAACATTACCCCCGAGATGCTGCGCGAACCCGAGCCGGAGCCGATGGCTTCGCCGATGCCGGACGCTGGAAACGAATCCTCCTTCCGCGCGCCGCAGTTCGGCCTGATCGACCGGGATTGACGGGGTCCCGGCACTAGCGCCTGAGCGTTAGCGCAGTTGGCCCATGGACTACGCGTCGTCGTTGCTGGGCCTGCTTCCCGGCGGCACCCGTCGCACCCCGGGCCTCAAGGACCTGCTCGCCAAGGTCGGCAGTTATCTGCCCGCTGAACAGGTCGAGCGCGTGCGCGCCGCGGCCGAATTCGGCGCCACCGCGCACCAGGGGCAAAAACGCTTAAGCGGCGAGCCGTACATTTCCCACCCGGTGGCGGCGGCGGACATCCTCGCCGAACTGCATCTGGACGCGGACACGCTGATCGCGGCGATCCTGCACGATGTCATCGAGGACACGCCGACACCAAAGGCCGAGATCGCCGCTCGCTTCGGCAATGATGTCGCAGAGATCGTCGATGGCGTCACGAAGCTCGACCAGATCC
>JBOHZW010000266.1:0-3483 GCA_050738715.1 Steroidobacteraceae bacterium
CTGGTATTCACCACCGTGCACGCCAACAATGTGTTCGACGTGATGGGCCGCTTCGTGCACATGGGCGTCGATACCTACAGTTTCGTCGCGGCGCTCTCCGGCATCCTGGCGCAGCGGCTGGTGCGCGTTGTCTGCGAGCAGTGCGCCGATTCGCACGCGCCATCGCGCCGCCTGCTGGAAGAATCGCAGCTGCAGATCCATGCGCACGCGGGTTACGAATTCAGGGTGGGTCGCGGCTGCAAACATTGCCGCGGCACCGGCTACAAAGGTCGCAAGGCGGTCGGTGAGTTGCTGGTACTGAACGACGAGATCCGCGAGGCGATCATCGCGCGCGCGCCGGTTCGCCAGCTCAAGGAGCTGGCCGCCCGCGGCGGCATCCGTCTGATCCGCGAGTCATCGCTCGAGCTCGTGCGCCGGGGCGAGACGACACTCGAGGAGGTAAACCGTGTCACCACTATGGCGTGACGAAATCGGCATCTACTTCGCGCCCCACAAGCTGGCGTTGACGCGCCTGGCGCGCGGCGTCAGGCCCCGCAGCGTCGGCGAGGCGAACTGGAGCAATGAACTCGAGGATGATGTCCACTGGAGCAACTCGCTGAACGCACTCAGCGCGCTGCTCGTCAAGCCCGAGTGGCAAGGTGCCGTGGCACGCATCGTTGTGTCCGATCACTGGGTGCGCTACGCGATGGTGCCGTTTTCCGATGCGCTGAGTGGCGCGGCCGAACGCCTGACGCATGCGCGGCACGTGCTCAACGGAATCTACGGCGAGGTCGTGAGCCAGTGGACGGTGACGCTGGCCGATTCACGCCCTGGCAGCGCGCAGCTGGCGTGTGCGCTGCCCGCCAGTCTCATCGACGAGCTACAGCTGCTGCTGTTGCGCCATCGCATTCCGTTGAAGTCGCTCCAGCCCCAGTTGGTCTCCGCCTACAACCACTGGCGTACGCGCCTGCCGGAGAGCGGCGCCTGGTTCGTGTCGATCGAGCAGGGTTCGCTGGCCGCGGCGCGGCTGGGCGGCGGCAACTGGGACCGCGTTCGCAGTGTGCGCATTGGCGCCGACTGGGGCGTGGAGCTGCGCCGGCTCCAGACATTCGGGCGCCTCGCAAATGCCGAGGCGCAGCACGGACGAGTCTACGTCGATGCGCCGCACCCATTGCGTATCGCCGCCGGAGAGAGCGGCGCCGACCTGGTGTGGCTGGAGGAACAGGAAGTCGCTGCAACCACCGTCGGGCGGCTCGAATTCCTGCGCAGGCACCAGGCATGAGTGCACCGCAACTGCAGCTGGATTTCGCCGGATCGCGTTTGCGCGGCGGACCGCTGGGCATCGTCGTGGTCGTTGTCGGCGCGCTGTGCCTCAGTGGAGTGTTAGTCCAACAGCACATGTTGAACGCACAGCGTCAAGGCCTCGAGATGCGGCGCGACGCGCTGGCCGGTTCGCTGCAACGTGGCCGCGGCGTGGAATCGGTCGCTGGCCTGAGTTCGCAGTCCGCGGAGAAGACGGTGCGCGAGTTGGGCACGCCCTGGTCGCAGTTGCTGGCCGAACTGGAGAGCGCCAGCGGGGACGAGGCCGGTAACGTCGCCGTGCTGGCAATCGAACCCGACCACGCGAAGCACCGCGTGCGCGTGACCGCCGAGGCGCGCACGCTCGAGCTGGCCATCGCCTATGTGCAGCGCCTGCGCAAGACGAGCGCGCTGCGCTATCCAATGCTCGAAAGTCACGAGCTGCGTGCCGATGACAAGGACCATCCCGTGCGCTTCCAGATCGCAGCCGACTGGAGCGACGCGACATGAACACTCCACAAGAGGCAGGGCACGCGACCGCTCTGGCGGGCTCGGCAAAAACGGCCGCAATACCGACCGATCTGGCTGAAGCGAGCCTGGCGCGGACGGCGCCCGCAGTTTTATCCGCGCCTGGACACCCGCATTCAGTCTCGCTCCCCGGTGCCCAGGCGACTGCGACCCCGGTGCTGGTTCGCCTGCAGGCCCATGGCAATCGGGCGCTCGCCGAATCGATCTACCAGCTGCGCCGGATCGGAGCGACCACCGTTGCCGGCGTCGTAGCCGTGGTGTTGGCAGCCACGCTGTTCATCGCCAACAATCTGCCGCAAGGAAACGCCATCGCCGCGCTCAAGAGCCAACTATTGCATCTGACACCCTTGCTCAAGGGTGGCACTGCGGTTCCGCTATCAGCGTCGGTTCTTGCGGCGCTGCCGTCGCGGGCCGAAGCGCCGGAAATAGTCGCGAACATCCTCGCTGAGGCGCGCGCTTCGGGTGTCGATCTGCCGCGCGGCGAGTACGAATTTGTGCCGGCGCGCGACGGCGTCGCGGCTCGCTATCGCATGACTTTCCCGGTGCACGCCACTTACCCTCAGTTGCGTGAATTCATGGACCGTACGTTGGTGGCGATGCCAGCGGTCGCAGTCGAGGGCATGCGCATCGAGCGCAAGACTGTCGGTGACGACGGGGTTGAGGCCGAACTGAGGTTCTCTGCATTCGTGAGGAGTGATCCGTAGTGGTGCTTTCCAGGCGCTTCAAGTTTCTTTGTCTAACCGCTGCCGCGGTGGTCGGCTACATACTCGTATCGGGCCCGCGCGATGAAGCCGCGCAGGTTTCTGCCGCCTCCGATCGGGCCACCGGCGTTTCCACGAGCGAGACGGCGACGGCAGCCACGTCGAGGCGAGTTGCCGCCCACCCGGCGCCTGGCGACGACGGCAGCCTGCTTGGCCGGCTCGCACATCGGGTAACCGGGAGCAAGGCCGTCGACGCCCTGTTCCACTCCCAGTCCTGGTACGTCGCTCCGCCGCCGCCGCCGCGGGCGCCGGTGGTGGTGGTCGCGCCTCCGCCGCCAACGGCACCGCCACTCCCCTATACCGCAATGGGCAGTTATGCACACCGGGGCGATGCCACTGTCTACTTCCTGACGCGCGGCGATCGCGTATTCGACGTGCACGTCGGCGATACGATTGACAATACGTACACGGTAGACAGCGCGGCAAATGGCCAGCTGACGCTCACTTATAAACCGCTGAACATCCAGCAGACGCTTGCCATCGGAGGTTCACAGTGAACTGCACTATCGGTCGGATTGGCGTAATGCTGATCGGCATTTTACTGCTGGCCTCCTGCGCAAGCTCGCGACTGCACCAGCAGGGGCTGGACGAGTTTGATAAGGGCCGCTACGAAAGCGGGCTGCAAAAGCTCGAACAGGCAGCCTCGAGCGACCCGGACAACCTGTCGTACAAACTCGATCTGAAAGGCCGGCATGATGAAGCCGTGCAAAAACTCATCGCCGAGGGCGATAAAGCGCGTGCCGGCGGCGACGCCAGCGCGGCCGAATCGGCCTACAAGCGCGTGCTCGTAATCGAGAGCGGCAACAGCCGCGCCGCTCGTGGGATACAGGGAATCGAGGCCGATCGCCACCATGCGCAGATTGTTGCGCAGGCCGCGCAGGAGTTCGAGGGCGGAAATGATGAGCAGGCCTATGCC
>JBOHZW010000267.1:0-6334 GCA_050738715.1 Steroidobacteraceae bacterium
GCGCCGACAACCACAACGGATCACAGCAATGAAACCTTGCACCGCCATCATCGGAAAGCTGCGTGTGCCGCTTGTGGCCGTCGCGCTGTTGCTGCTCGCGGCCTGCCACCCGGGCGGCGGCAAGCCGGCGGCTGCGGTACCGCCCTCGCCCTACGCGACCATCGCCAATGGCAAGGTCGACATCGAAGGTGGAGTGGTCGAAGTCGCGGCGCGGCGCCCCGGCGTAATCAGCGACGTGCCGGTGCAGGAAGGCGACTTCGTCCACAAAGGGCAGATTCTCGCCCGCCAGGAAGACCAGGATGCGCGCCTCGCCGTGAAGAGCGCCAAGGCGGCCGTCGTGCAGGCGGAAACCCAGATGCCGCTGTTGCAAGTCAACCTGCGCACGGCGCAGCGCGAATTCGAACGCCTCAAGACGCTGGTTGCCGCGAAACTCGTTTCGCGGCAGCAAGTCGACCAGGCGGGCGACGCAGTAGCGAGCGCACAGGCGCAGCTTGGCATCCAGCAGGCGGCCGTGCAGACGGCCGAGGCGCAACTGGCGCAGGCCGAGTACAACGAGGATCTCACGATCATCCGCGCACCGATGGACGGCAAGATCATTCGCCGCTACGCGAATCCTGGCGCCGGCGCATCCACGCTGCAGGTTTCCGACATGTTCGACCTGGAGCCCGCAACTCGGCACATCGTGCGCGCGGAGATAGTCGAAAGCGCGATTCCCGACGTGTACGTGGACCAGGATGTGGAAATCGTTCCCGAGACCGAGACTGACAAACTGAGCGTCGGCAAGGTGATGCGAATCGCGCCCGCTTTCGGCGCGCGCAAGTTGAAATCCGACACTGCGAACGAAGCAGCCGACGAGCGCGTGGTCGAGGTGGTCGTGTCGGCGGACAACGCGCCGTACCTGATCGGGCAGCGTGTGCTGGTCAAGTTCATGAAGAAGGGCGAGCGCGCCGGCGTGAAACGACCCAGTCAGTAGGCGCGCGCCGCCACGCCTGGACGCGGACGCGCTCGAAACGCATCAATTTGCTCAGACCTTGCCGCGCTCGAAACGCATCAATAGCCAGGTGCCGATGGTGGTCAGCGTTCCGACTCCCACCAGCAACGTGAATACGGAGTTGAGGCCCGACGTCTGCTTCAGCCAACCAATCAAAGGCTCCTGCAGGATTGGACCAAATGAGCCAAAGCCGTTGATGACCCCCGCGGCCAGTGCGGCCTGCCGCCGGCTGCCGATGTCCATCGCACAGGCGCCCGACAACAATGCGTCGGGCCCGAGTTGCGTGAAACCGATCAGCGCCAGCAGCACGACGAACACGGCCGGCGAAGACAGGCCGACGAAGCGCATCGTCACAGTGAAGATCAGGCAGGCCAACGTCATCCAGAAAATCACCGGCGTGCGGCGCGATCCCGGCATGCGGTCGGACCAGTAGCCGCCGGCGATCACGCCAAGCAATCCGATCCAGTCGAAGGCGGTCGACAGGTAGGCTGCTGTCGCATCCGAGAGCGCGAAATGTTCGCTCAGGATCAGCGCCGACCAGCTGTCGAGCGAGTAGCGAAGAAACTTGAAGCCGAAGTAGATCATGCCCATCGCGATGATCGAGCCTACGAAGCCGCGCGGCAGCGGCGCATCGCGGGCCGCCACGGCGTTGCTCGCAGCGGCGCTCGAGTTCGCCACCGCGACGTCGGGTTCGGCCTCGTCCTCGAGCGAGAGCCCGACCGACTGCGGACGTTCGCGCGCGAAGAAAAAGAACACCACGATGAACGCGAAGAACACGATGCTCGATCCGAAGAACGACCACGACATGCCGAGCCAGCCGAGCAGGAAGCCGGCGAGGCCCTTGCCCGCCACGGCACCGAGTTGGTAGCAGGTGCCCCAGATGCCAAACAGCGTGCCGCGCTCGGAGCGCTTGGTCCAGTTGGCGAACAGCGCGACGTTGTGCGACCAGCCGGTCGCCTGCGCAAGACCGTGGATGCCCATCGTCACGCACAGCCAGAGCAGCACGCTTGCCCGGTGCGAGTCGACCAGGAATCCCAGCACGACGTTCGTCGCGGCCGCGATGCTCATGCCGTAGAGCAGCACGCGGCGGCTTTCCATGCGACGGCCCAGCCACGCGGCGAGGAACTGTCCGAGCATGTAGGCAATCAGGTAGATCGTCCAGGGCGCCGCGATCTGCTCGTCGTTGAAACCGAAGTGGAGTTTTAGCGGATGCTTGACGACCGCGTACACCTTGCGGCACAGGTAGAAGCCCGCATACGACAACCACGTCGCAGTGAAAAGCTGCCAACGATAGCGACGCAGCAACACGGCTTGTTCAGCGTTCATTGATAATTCCCGCGCAACACCTGTGCGTCGCCGGCGGCGAGTTGTTGCCAGAAGCGCGGCGGGAGCGAACGATAGTCGCGGCACATGCCGCTCGCCAGCAGGCTGTTCTCGGGAACCTCGGCGGCGCAACAGGTTATGAACAGGCTGCGCATGCCGGCCGCCCGCGCAGCCTGCAGGCCCGCCGTACTGTCTTCGAACACCAGCGCTGCCGATGGCTCGACGCCAAGCAAGCGCGCTGCCTTGAGGAAAGCCTCCGGCGCCGGCTTGCCGACCTGCACGTCATCGCCGCCGATGCGCGAGCGCGGCGCGATGCAATCGCCGATGCCGAGTTGGTCCATGAAATAGTCGATGACCGAGCGAGGACTCGAGGACACGACCGCAAGTTTGAGACCGCATTCCGCCGCGGCGCGGATCGCCTGTGGCGCACCGGGAATCGGCTGCACATCGGTGACGACCGCGTTCCAGTAGTCGAGGAACGCCTTGGCGATCTCGGCCGCTGGCGCCGTCACGCCGGTCTGCGCGCGCATTGTGTCGGCCACATGGAGCCACGTGCGGCCGTGCGTCTCGGTGTGCGGCAACGAGTAGCCCTCGATGCCGTAGCGCGCGGCCACGGCCGTGACCGTCGCGTCGGTGTGCACTTCGGTGTTGATCAACGTGCCGTCGAGGTCGAATAGTGCCGCGCGCACGGGCTGCTCCGGAAGCGCGAATCGATCCATCAAGGCCCGGTAGTGTTCAAACGGCGGCGTTGCCAGGCCGCGGATCTTGCCCTGGTCGTCGAACTGGCGCAGCAATACCGCTGCGCGCCAATGCGGTTCCGCTTCGAACGCGTGCTGCTCCGCCTGGCTCATTGGGCCGCCCTGCAACTCGAGCGTCTTCACTGACGCGGAGCTGAGCTGATCCAGATAGGCCGGATCGGTAGCGCACAGGTAGCGCTTCGCCGGAACGTGTAACCGCACCGGTTCAGACACTTCCGGGCCGAAGTGCGCGGCCAACCATCGCGCGCCGCTCTTTTCATGGGCGGCGTCGTGATGCCAATCGGCAATATCGGCGGGCGCGGGCTCAACGAGATGACCGATATCGTGCAGGAGCGATGCCAGCACCAGCGAATCGGTGACGCCATGCGCGCGGGCGAAGTACGCCGCCTGCAAACTATGTTCCGTCATTGTCACCGCTTCGCCGTAGTAGGCGCCGGCGCCCCCCGCGGCGTAGATCGACAGCAGCTCATCCGCCACGCTCGTCATGGCGAGCGCGCGTGCAGCTGCGCTCGCAGCAGCGCGGTCTTGCTGTAGAGACTGTCGCGCGTTACGTAGCA
This sequence comes from Steroidobacteraceae bacterium, assembly GCA_050738715.1. Lineage (GTDB taxonomy): Bacteria > Pseudomonadota > Gammaproteobacteria > Steroidobacterales > Steroidobacteraceae > FEN-1191. The sequence goes on from JBOHZW010000267.1 coordinate 3,630, forward strand.
CCCTTGCAGGTGCCGTGCATGGCGCGCCGAGGCGTAGCCACTGCGCCCGTGCAATACGCGCTGGTTGTCGAACAACGCGAGCTCGCCGTCCTTCAGGCGGGTGGCGAGCTGGAAGCGAGGCTCGCGCAGCAGCTGCGCAAACCGCCGGTACGCCACGTAATACGCCCTGCACTCCGCAGCCGGCAGACGCAATGGTTGGATGGAGCGGTTGTTATAGGCGACTGCCGAAATCTCGCCGTTGCAGGAGAGCTCGATCAGCGGTCGCTCGGCGTAAAGGTCGGCGCCGGTTCCGCGATAGCGGAACGGTACCGGCGTGTGCGTCAGCAGCGCAAATGCTTCCGGTTCGGTCGCGCGCAGGTGCGCGGACAGCGCGAGACCGTCCGCGAACAGGCTGTCGCCGCCGTCGGGCGCGGCGAGCAATGTGTGCAGGGCCTGGAATCCGGGCACCGGTTCGCGATAAGGATTGTCCAGGTGCAGTCCCAGGCCGCGATCGGAAAATGCCAGGTTCTCCGGCTGTTCCACCGCTCGCACGTCGAACAGCCGTCCGTAGTTCGTCTCGGCCACGTGGCCGAACAGGTTCATGGCCTCGAGGATCGCGCCATCGACGCGTGGCACAGCGCGCAGGAAAGCGAGTCCATCCTGCAGCAGCCGGGTCATCCATTCGAGCCGCGCCCCTTCGTTCGATTCCAGCCGCGGCCAGGAGCCCCACGCGAAGTCACGTTGCGCGTCGAGCTTCGCGCCGTCCAGCCATTCGCGGCGGTCGAGTTCGGGCCGGCCCTGGCGTTCGTGCGCATAGTCGTAGAGCCAGTCGAGCGCGATCGTCGAACTGGGCGATTCATCCTGCCAGTCGATGTTCGCCGCCGCGCCGAGCAACGCTGCGCCCCGGATACGTGGATCGGCGGGCAGGTCGGTGACATCGATCAGGCGCTGCCCGCTGTGGCGATCGCGATCTTCAGGCAGGTTATCGCGCAGCCAGATGCTGGCGAATTCGCCGACAGTCCCGTCGCTCCAATGCACCGTCAGCCCCTCGGGTTGTGTATCGACGCGAGTTGCCGTGGGTGCGCTCACTTCAACTCGCCTTCCCAGCGCGACACGACCGCGACTGCAACGCTGTTGCCGACAACGTTGGTGGCGGAGCGTCCCATGTCGAGGAAATGATCGACGCCGAGCAGCAGCAACAACCCACCTTCCGGAATGCCAAATTGAGGGAGCGTTGCCGCGATGACGACCAGCGACGCGCGCGGCACGCCCGCGATGCCCTTCGAGGTCAGCATCAATATGGCCAGCATCAGCACTTGCTGCCCGATCGACAGGTGGATGCCATAGGCCTGCGCAATGAACAGGCTCGCGAACGTGCAATACATCATCGAGCCGTCGAGGTTGAATGAATAGCCGATTGGCAAGACGAAACTGGCGATGCGCTTGCTGCACCCGAAGCGCTCGAGCTGTTCGAGCGTCTTCGGGTACGCCGCCTCGGAACTGGCGGTCGAAAAGGCCAGCAGCAACGGATCACGAACATGTCGCAGCAGCTGCAGCACGCGCGGGCCAATGATGAACCCGCCGAGCATCGTCAGCAGGGACCACAGGATCAGCAGCGCGAAGTAGAACTCGCCCATGAACACGCCATACGTGCGCAACACGCCCAATCCATTTTGCGCGACCGTCGCAGCCAGAGCGCCGAACACGGCGAGCGGGGCAAACAGCATCACGTAGCTGGTCACCTTGAGCATCACGTGCGAGACCGCGTCGAGTACATCGACGAGCGCGTGTGCCCGCTCGCCGATCGATGCGGCGGCTACGCCGAAGAACAGCGAGAACACGACGATCTGCAGGATCTCGTTGTGTGCCATCGCATCGGCGATGCTGACCGGGAACGTATGCCCGATGAAGTCCTTCAGCGTCAGGCCGCTGGCCGTGACATCGCCATGCGCGGCGCTATCGGGCAGCGGAATGTGCAGCGTCGTTCCCGGATGAAACAGGTTGACGAGCACCGTGCCGAGCGTCAGCGAAATCAGCGATGCGAAGATGAACCAGCCGAAGGTCTTGATCCCCACGCGGCCTACGGCGCGCACATCCCCCATCTTCGCGATGCCCACGACGAGCGTGGAAAATACCAGCGGCGCAATGATCATCTTGATCAGGCGCAGGAAGATGCCTGGCAACAGGTCTGCGCCGGCGGCGAACGCAGCGGCTTGTTGCGGATAGGCGTCGTAGACCAGCAGGCCAAGGCTGACACCGAGCACCAGCCCGATCAGGATGAACTTCGTCAGGCGTGTCGACTGCAAGTGCCCCGTCCTTATTTTATTTGGCCCAGTGTCGGCCGCGCCGCAAAGTATACGGGTGCGCGGTGACAGCTCCATGATGCCTATAGTTAATATTGTGTAATCATATAGATACAATACATATCTAATGTTTTGTTTGCGGTGGTTGGAGAGGCGGCGCAATGCGCGCGCCTCGCCTCACATATCATTGCGCCCGGAGCAAGGAACGATGGACCCATCCCCCGCTGCCGTTTTCATCTGCGACGCCGTGCGTACCCCGATCGGTCGCCACGGAGGCGCGCTCGCGAGCGTGCGTGCCGACGAGCTGGGCGCGATCCCGTTGCGCGCGATGATGGCGCTGCATTCGACACTGGATTGGGCGCAACTCGACGAAGTGTATTTCGGCTGCGCCAACCAGGCCGGCGAAGACAACCGCAACGTGGC
>JBOHZW010000268.1:0-1889 GCA_050738715.1 Steroidobacteraceae bacterium
GGTGGCCGATGGTGCGAACCTCTGGTTCTACGATCGCGAGCTGCAGCAAGCCACGGTGAAACCGGCCGCCGCGGCACTGACGGCCACGCCGGTCATGCTGTTGTCGGGCAGCGCTGCCGATCTGCGCGCGTCTTTCAGCGTGGCCGCGGCCGGCGAGCGCGGCGCCCTCGACTGGGTGCAGGTCACGCCGCGCAGCGCCAGCGCGGAATTCTCCAGCGCCGAACTTGGCTTTCGCGGCGAGAAGCTGGTGCGTCTCGTGATCCACGATCGATTGAACCAGACCGATACGCTCGACTTCAGCGACAGCGAGCGCGGTGCGCGCGTCACCGATGCCGACTTAAGCTTCACGCCGCCTGCGGGCGTCGATGTGATCGGCTCGCCGAAATGAAAACGCCGCGCCACTTTCTCACCTGGTATCTGCTCGGCGCAGTGCTGACGCTCGTCGTGATCATCAGCAGCCTGGTGCCGAATGAAGACTTGCCGCACTGGGGCATCAGCGACAAGGTCGAACACATCATGGCCTACTCGGGACTCGCGCTCTGGTTCGGCGGTCTGATGCCGCCGCGCCGCTACGTGTATTTGGCGCTGGCGCTGTTGGCGCTCGGTGGCGGCATCGAGATTGCGCAGGGGCAGATGGGGCTGGGCCGTGAAGCCGACTGGCGCGATTTCTACGCTGATGCGTTCGGTGTCGGGCTCGGCATTTTGGTGTGCCTGGCAGGCCTGCAGCATTGGGCCAGCTGGCTCGAGAAGTGGTCAAGGCCGCGCTGAAGCCCTGGCGGCCGCTTGCAGACCGCATGCGGCCGCGAACGCTGGCGGAGTTCGCCGGCCAATCGCAGTTGCTCGCGTCCGGTAAACCGTTGGCCGAAGCGATTGCTTCGGGCGCGCTGCATTCGATGATCCTGTGGGGGCCGCCCGGCACTGGTAAAACCACGCTCGCGCGATTGATGGCGGCAGCATCCGATGCCGAGTTCATTGCGCTGTCCGCCGTGCAGGCGGGCATCAAGGACGTCCGCGAAGCGGTGGCGCGCGCGCAGCAGGTTGCCGCCGCCGGCCATGCCACCGTGTTGTTTCTCGATGAAGTGCACCGCTTCAACAAGGCGCAGCAGGACAGTTTCCTGCCGCATGTCGAAGACGGCACGCTCGTGTTCATCGGCGCGACGACCGAAAATCCATCCTTTGAAATCATCGGTGCATTGTTGTCACGCGCCCGTGTCTACGTCCTCAAGGCGCTCGATGCCGCCGATTTGCGCTCGCTCATCGAGCGCGCACTCACTGACCGCGAACGCGGGCTCGGCGATTCCGAAATGGGCATCGAGCCCGAGGCGCTCGAACTGCTCGCGCAGGCGGGGGATGGCGATGCACGCCGCGCGCTCGGCATGCTGGAACTCGCGGCCGGGCTCGCCACCGCGGCCGATAGCAAGACCATCACGGTTGCGCAGGCGCGCGAAGTTGCGCTGGGCGGACGCCGGCGTTTCGACAAGGGCGGCGAACAGTTCTACGACCAGATCTCCGCGCTCCACAAGGCCGTGCGTGGTTCCGATCCCGATGGGGCGCTGTACTGGTATGCGCGCATGATCGATGGCGGCGCCGATCCGCATTACCTGGCGCGCCGCGTGCTGCGCATGGCAAGCGAGGACATCGGGCTCGCCGACCCGCGCGCGCTGACCATTGCGCTTGAGGCCTGGCAGGCCTACGAGCGGCTCGGGAGTCCCGAGGGCGAGCTCGCGATTGCCGAAGCCGTGGTGTACATGGCCGTTGCCGCGAAGAGCAACGCGCTCTACACCGGATTCGGCGCCGCGCAGGCGGACGTCGAGCGCTACGGTACGCTCGACGTGCCGCTGCAGTTGCGCAATGCGCCGACGAAACTGATGAAGGAACTGGGTTACGGC
>JBOHZW010000269.1:0-1930 GCA_050738715.1 Steroidobacteraceae bacterium
GCACCGGCATCGCGCGCGGCGAGCGCGTCATCGCTCGTACCACTCGTGCAGGCAACCCATTCCGCCGCGCCCGCCACGAATTGGAATCTCGAAGCGAGCCGCGCCGCGGGCGAGGTGCTGGCCGCGAATGCGCTCGAGCAGCGCCGCGCACGCGTCATGGGTTCGACGCCACTTTCACCGTACCTGCACGCGCCGGCGCGTCCTTCGTTTCCGTGGTCACGCCAGCCGCTCGGCAAGCACTTCGATGCCGACCTTCACACCGGGGTGCTGAGCCTCAGCGGCAAGCGCTGCATGATTGGCCTGTTCATCATCCTGCCCATATTCGGATGCGATGTCGGCCACCTGGACCCCGAGCCCGGCCGCGGCGACCTATTCGATCCGAAGTATCGGCCGCAGCCCCTGGAACCACCGCGTTCGCTTTCGGAACAACTCGCCGATCCACGCTGACGCTGTGTGCGTCAGAACATGCTGGATGGATCGATGTTCCCGGCGTCTTTCGGATCGCGCGACGGAATGAATTCGCCCGTGATCATCGCATCGTACCCCTGGCCTGGACCCACCATCGGGTACACGCCGGCATCCGGATCGATGATCACCTCGAGGAAGGCCGGGCCGTCGAACGCGAGGAACTCCGCGATCACTGCCGGCACGTCGGCGCGCCGCTCGAGTCGGCGCGCGTAGTGAAATCCATCGGCCTGCGCGGCCTTGATGAAATCTTTCTTGTGCAGCGATTTATCGCTCCCAGACAACCGTCCCTTGAAAAACAGCTTCTGCCATTGCTTGACCATGCCATCGCCGAAGTTATTGAGAACGACCACCTTTACCGGAAGCTTGTACGTCGTCACGGTCTCAAGCTCACCGATGTTCATGCGAATACTGGCATCGCCGTCGATGTCGATGACCAGGCGGCCGGGGCTCGCCACCTGCGCGCCAATCGCGGCGGGAAGTCCGAAGCCCATCGTGCCCATGCTGCCGGAGGTGAGCCAGCGGCGCGCCGCGCCGAAATCGAACATCTGCGCGGCCCACATCTGGTGCTGGCCGACGCCGGTCGTGATGATTGCTTCGCCGCGCGTGTGGCGGTTGATCTCCTCGATGACGTACTGCGGCTGCACCAGCTCGCCATCGCGCTGGTAATTCATGCTGTAACGTTGTCGCAGCGCGTTCACGTGCGCGTGCCAGGGTTTGTAGTCACGCTGCCGCGCGGCGCGCTTGACCGCGGCGCTGAGCGATCGCAGCGCATCGGGGAGCAGTCCGACATGGCTCCAGCGCGCGTTCTTGACCTTGTTGATCTCGGCGCGGTCGACGTCGAGATGCGCGATCGTGCGCGCGGCGTGCGCGAACTTCGCGGGATTGCCGGCGACGCGGTCATCGAAGCGCGCACCGACGGCGAGCAGGAAGTCGCAATCCTCGACCGCGTAATTGGCCGCGGCGACGCCGTGCATGCCGAGCATGCGCATCGACAGGCGGTGCGTGGTGTCGATGCTGCCGATGCCCATCAATGTCGTGACCACGGGAATCTCGAGGGCCTCGGCGAACGCCGTCAGCGCCTCGGCGGCCTCGCCATTGATGACGCCGCCGCCGGCGTAGATCAGCGGGCGCTGGGATTCCGACAGCAGCTCGACGAAAACAGCGAGCTGCTCGGCGCTGAGCGTGCTGGCATCGAGAGCCGCCGTGCGCCGGCGGTAACCCGGGATCGGCAGCGTGCCCGAGCCGCTGAAGCTGCCGGCCCAGTTCTGCACGTCCTTCGGAATATCGACCACAACCGGCCCCGGCCGCCCGCTGCGCGCGATCTCGAACGCGGTGCGCAGCGTCGCTTCGAGTTTGGCTGCGTCGGTGACGAGGAACACGTGCTTGGCGCAGGCCGCCATGATGTTGCTGACCGGCGCTTCCTGGAACGCGTCGGTGCCGATCGCCGCAGTCGGCACCTGAC
>JBOHZW010000270.1:0-2272 GCA_050738715.1 Steroidobacteraceae bacterium
GCTGGATGCGTTTGTCGAAACCGCACCGCCGCCGCGGCCGCACGCCGCGATCGAACGCGAAGTCGAGCCGGATGAAGACAAGCTCACCGGCTTCGTGTTCAAGGTGCAGGCGAACATGGACCCGGCGCACCGCGACCGCATCGCGTTCCTGCGCGTGTGCTCGGGCGAGTATCAGCCCGGCATGCGGATGTATCACGCCCGGCTCGGGCGCGAGGTGCGCGTCGGCGACGCGATCACGTTCATGGCGGCCGACCGCCAGCACGCCGACGAGGCATACGCCGGGGACATCCTCGGCTTGCACAACCACGGCACGATCAACATCGGCGATTCGTTCAGCGAAGGCGAACCGCTGGCGTTCACCGGCATTCCTGATTTCGCGCCTGAGATGTTTCGCCGCGCCGTGCTGAAAGACCCGCTGCGCATGAAGGCTTTGGCCAAGGGGCTCGCGCAACTGTGCGAAGAGGGCGCGACGCAGCTGTTCAAGCCGCTGCGCAATGCCGATCTGATCCTCGGCGCAGTCGGCCAGCTGCAGTTCGAGGTGGTGGCCTTCCGCCTGGCCGACGAGTACGCTGTGCAATGCGTGTTCGAACCAATCAACGTGCACACGGCGCGTTGGGTCAGTGCCGCCGATGAGCGCAAACTGGGAGAGTTCCAGCTGAAGGCCCACGACAACCTGGCGCGTGACCACAGCGGGGCGCTCGTGTATCTCGCGCCCTCGCGCGTCAACCTGCAACTGACGCTCGGGCGCTGGCCGGATATCCGCTTCAGCGAGACACGCGAGCATCTGGCCGTGCACGAGGAATGAACGCGGACGCGCCATCGCGCGAACGCCGGCGCGCGCAACGCGCATGGGCGCTGACTGCCTGGGCCAACCACGCGTTCTCGACCACGGTGCTGGTCGCGTTCTTCCCGATACTGCTCAAGAGCTACTGGGCCGCCGGGTTGCCAGTTGGCGACAAGACGCTGTACCTCGGCATCGCGAATTCTTCGGCCAGCCTTGTCGTCATGCTGGTCGCGCCGTGGCTCGGTGCGCTGGCCGATCGCCGTGGCCAGCGCAAATTGTGGCTCGGGCTGTTTACGTTGCTGGGCGTCGTCGCGACGGCCTCGCTCGCGCTCGTCGGGCGCGGCGAATGGGTGCTGGCGCTGCCCGTGTTTGTGGTCGCCTCGATTGGATTTTACGGCGGCTCGTCGTTCCAGGACGCGTTGCTGGTGCAAGTTGCAACGCCGGCCGAGTCCAACCGCGTGTCGGCCTACGGCTATGCGGCAGGTTACCTGGGCGGCGGCTTGCTGTTCCTGCTCAATGTGCTGCTCGTGCAGCACCCGCAGTGGTTCGGCCTGCCTGATGCGGCGGCGGCGACGCGCGTCGTGTTCGTCGACGTCGCGCTGTGGTGGGCGTTGTTCACGTGGCCACTGTTTCGCCATGTGCGCGAAGCGCCGCCGACCGCCGAGCCCGCAGGCTGGGCCGAGCTGCGCGCGACGATGCGCAAGATCGTCCATGATCCGCTGGTGTTCCGTTTCCTGCTCGCGTACTGGCTGTACATCGATGGCATCGGCACGCTGCAGCAGATGGCCGCGGATTTTGGCGGCAATGTCGGGCTGCCGGAGTCCGCGCTGATCGGCGCACTGTTGCTGGTGCAGTTCATTTCGTTCCCGGCGGCGATCCTGTTCGGACGCATCGGCGACCGCATCGGCGCTCGCCCGGCGATCCTGATCGGCCTCACGGTGTTCGTGTTCGTGACCGGCCTGGCACTGATGATGCGCAGCGCCTGGCAGTTCTACTTGCTGGCGATACTGGTCGGCTGCGTGCAAGGTGGCGTGCAGTCGCTATCGCGTTCTCTCTTCGCGACGCTGATTCCGCGCGAGCGTGCTGGCGAATACTTCGGCTTCTACAACATGCTCGGCAAGTTCGCCGCGTTCCTCGGCCCGATCCTGGTCGGCGTGACCGGCAAGCTCTCGGGCAGCCCGCGCGTCGGCGTGTCCTCGCTCGTGCTGCTGTTCGGCGCCGGCGCCCTGCTGCTTTGGAAAGTGCGTTTGCCGGCGCGCGCGCAGGTGGCCCAATGACTGCATCCAATTCGCAATCGATGACACGCACCGGCCGCTGCCTGTGCGCTGCCATCCGCTATCACTGCGGACCGCTGTTGTATGCGCCAACGTTGTGCCATTGCGAGTCGTGCCGCCGCGCCGCGGGTGCGCACGCGGTCGGCTGGGTCACCGTAAACGCGGCGCAGCTCGTCTACGACAGCGGCGCGCCACGGGAGTACGAGTCATCGCC
>JBOHZW010000271.1:0-3812 GCA_050738715.1 Steroidobacteraceae bacterium
TGCTACATCGGCATCTCCGGTGACGGCGATACCCTCTCGATTGGGTTGGGCCAGTTCTGCCACGCTATCCGCCGCAATCTGCAGCTGATCTACATCATTGAGAACAACGGAGTGTACGGACTGACCAAGGGGCAGTTCTCGGCCTCGGCTGACCTCGGCACCAAGGCCAAGAAGGGCGAGGTGAACAACCAGGCGCCGATCGATCCGGTGCAACTCGCGTTGACGCTCGGCGCTTCATTCGTCGCGCGCAGTTTCTCCGGCGACAAGGCGCAGCTCGTGCCGCTGATCCAGGCGGCGATGCATCACAATGGTTTTGCGTTGATCGACGTGCTCTCGCCCTGCGTCACGTTCAACGACCACGAAGGCTCGACCAAGAGCTACGAGTACTCGCGCGAACATTACGAGGAAGTCGTGCACGCCGATTTCGTGGCGCCGGCGAGCAACATCACTGTGCAGTACGGGCCGGGCGAGGCCGTGCCGGTGACGATGCACGACGGCAGCCAGATCGTACTGCGCAAGGTCGATGCCGATTACAACCCGACTGACCGGGGTGCGGCGTTGCAGCGGATCCGCGAGAAGCTGCGCTCGCAGGAGTACCTCACAGGGCTGCTGCACATCAGCACGACGCAGCCAGATTTCCACGAGCAGAACGCGACGCCCGACGTGCCGCTGAACCAGGTTCCGTTCGCAACGCTGAACCCCGGCTCGGCCGCGCTTGCGAAAATCATGGGGCGTTATCGCTAGTCGACGCGTGCACCGGAAAGTTTTCCTGGCGGCACTCGGCGTCTTGAGCGCCGGCATCGCGCCGGCGCTCGCACGAGTTGACGGGCTGCCGCGTTATCTTGCCGCCGCAGGCTGCGGCCTGCGCGCAGGCGATGCATCGCGCTGGCACGCCGATCGTCGGCTGGATGAAGCCGCCGCGTTGTGGGCGCGCGGCGCTGCGCTGCACGATGCGATCGATCGCAGCGGCTACACGGCCGCGGCGGTGTCGGGCATCCACCTCGAGAACTTCAACGCCGACAACGCCAATGGGCAGCGACCGAGCGCATCCGCCTGCCGCGCACTGCGCGATGACTCGCTGCGCGACTTCGGCAGCTACCAGCGTGGCGAAGATGCATGGATCATGCTGGCCGCGCCCATCGAGTTGCCGGTGGCCGGCGATGAGTCCCGCATCGACGCACATGCGCTCGAGCTGGTGAATCGGGCGCGCGCGGAGCCGCGACGTTGCGGTAGCCGCGAGATGCCCGCGGCGCCGCCGCTGCGGTCGTCGGCACAGCTGGGGCAGGCTGCGGACGAACATGCCCGCGACATGGCGCAGCATCATTACTTCGAGCACGAGGACCGGAGCGGGCGCGCACCCGCTGATCGAGTGCGTGCCACCGGCTACGCAGAATGGCGCGTTGGCGAAAACATCGCCTACGGCGCATTGTCGACGAGCGATGCGGTTGCCGGCTGGCTCAAAAGCGCAGGGCATTGTGAAAACCTGATGGACCCGAAATTCCAGGAGATGGGCATCGCGTTCGCTCGTGAACAGGGCGCACGGGGCGAGGTGTACTGGGTGCAGGTGCTCGCGACACCTAAGCACCGGTTTGCGCCACCGTCGCCGAATCACTAGACTCTCGGCCCTTCGCAACCAACGTGGAGTAGCTCAAGTGGGCAAGGGTGATCGCAAGACTCGTCGCGGCAAGATTTACGCGGGTTCGTTCGGGAAGTCGCGCCCGAAGGATCCGTCCAAGAACAAGCCGAAGAACGCGCCGACCAAGGCGAAATCCACGCGCAAGTGAGCTTAAGCCCTCCGTGACCGCGCCCCGCCCAGGGCTGTTTGCCGCGCGCCAGAGCCGCTCGGCCGCCATGCCCTTCATCATGCTGGCTTCGCTGATCGACATGATCTCGATCGGCCTGATCATTCCGGTGCTGCCGGCATTGGTGGGAAGTTTCACGGGCTCGCAGACCGAGCAGGCGCACTGGTACGTGCTGCTCGCGTTCACGTTCGGCATCGCGAATTTCTTCGGTTCGCCGATCCTGGGCGCGCTATCGGACAGTTTCGGGCGTCGTCCGGTGCTGCTGATCGGCTTCTGCGGCCTGATGTTCAGTTTCTTTGCGACGGCGTGGGCGCCCACGTTGCAGGTGCTGGTCCTGATCCGTTTGATCGCGGGCGCGATGCAGGCCAACCTGTCGGTCGCGAATGCCTACGTCGCCGACATCACGCCGCCGGAAGAGCGGGCCAAGCGCTTCGGCATGCTGGGCGCGATGTTCGGCGTCGGCTTCGTGCTGGGCCCGACCATCGGCGGCTTGCTGGGCACGATCAACCTGCGGCTGCCCTTCATCGTCGCCGGCTCCATGGCCGTAATCAACCTGATGTACGGCTATTTTGTGCTGCCCGAATCGCTGACGCCGGAGAAGCGGCGGCCGTTCCAGTGGCGCAACACCAATCCATTGCGCTCGCTGTACGGCCTGACGCAACTCAAGGGCGCGGAGTCGCTGGTCGCGGTCATCGCCTGCGCGGGCCTCGCGCAGTTCCTGCTCTATACCTGCTGGGTTCTGTACACGACGTTCAAGTTCGGCTGGGGCACGCGCGAGAACGGATTGTCGCTGGCGGCCGTGGGCATCGTCGCCGCGGTGATGCAGGGCCTGCTGCTAGGGCGCATCCTGCGGCGCATCAGCGTGCGGCGGCTGGCGGTGCTTGGACTCATTTCTTCGACGTTTGCGTATGCGTTATGGGGCGCCGCGACGCAGGGCTGGATGATGATCGCGATCATCCTGCTCAATGTGCTCGGCGCGACCGTCGGCGCGACGATCCAGAGCATCATTTCGAGCGCCGCGGATGCGCACAACCAGGGCAAGACGCTGGGCGCGGTCGGTGGCTTGAACAGTCTGATGGCTGTGCTGGCGCCGATCATTGCGGCGGCGCCGTTGAATTTCGTGTCGCATTTGCCGCGCGGTGACTGGCGCATGGGTGCGCCGTTCTATCTGTGCGCGGTGCTGCAGGCCACGGCATTGGCGCTCACCGTCGCGCACTTCCGCCGCGAGCGGCACGCACGACGCGCCGCAGCCGCTTCCGCCTAGCGCGCCGCAAAATCCTCAGAGGATGTAGCGGCTCAGGTCTTCGTCCTTGGCCAGGTTGCCAAGGTGCGCGTCGACGTACGCCGCATCGACCTTGATCGCGCTGCCGCGCTGCTCGCTGGCGTCGAACGAACCCGCTTCCAGCAATCGCTCCATGACCGTGTGCAGCCGGCGCGCGCCGATGTTCTCGGTGCGCTCGTTGACGTGGTAGGCGAGCTCGGCGATGCGGCGCACGCCATCGGCCGTGAATTCCAGCTGCACGTCTTCCGTGCCGAGCAGCGCGCGGTACTGCGTCGTCAGTGAGGCATCGGGCTCGGTCAGGATGCGCACGAAATCCTCGACTTTCAGCGTGTCGAGTTCGACGCGGATCGGAAAACGTCCCTGCAGCTCGGGGATCAGGTCGGACGGCTTGGCCATGTGGAAGGCGCCCGAGGCGATGAACAGCACATGGTCGGTCTTGATCGGGCCGTATTTGGTCGAGACGGTGGAGCCCTCTACCAGCGGCAGCAGGTCGCGCTGCACGCCTTCACGGGAAACCCCCGCGCCGCCCCAGTCGCTGCGTTGCGCGACCTTGTCGATCTCGTCGATGAACACGATGCCGTTCTGCTCGCAGTTCTCGATGGCCTGCGCGCGCAACTCGTCGTCGTTCAGCAGCTTGCCGGCTTCTTCGTCCAGCAACAGCGGGCGCGCGGCCTTGATCTTCAATTTCCTTTTCTGCGTCTTGCCGCCGCCGAGGTTCTGGAACATCG
>JBOHZW010000272.1:0-6659 GCA_050738715.1 Steroidobacteraceae bacterium
TGCGGACACCGAGACGCGCGACGGAGTGTCGCTCCCGGCGTATCGCGGCGATCTGGTCAATCACCCGGAGTTCAGCGCCGAGGCGCGCCGTCCCGATCCACAACTGCTGCTGCGCGGCTACGAGCGCGCGGCGCTGACGCTGAACTTCGTGCGCGCGCTCGTCGATGGCGGCTTCGCCGATTTGCACCACCCTGAATACTGGGACCTTGGCTTCGTGCGCCACGCACCGCTCCGCGAGGCCTACCAACGCATCGTCGATTCGATTCGCGACGCGCTCGATTTCTTCGAATCGCTCACCGGCCAGAAGGCGGGCGATGCGAATCGCGTCGAATTCTTCGCCAGCCACGAGGGCCTGCACCTGCTGTACGAACAGGCGCAGACACGCTTCATCGCCCGCCAGGACCGCTGGTACAATCTTTCGACGCACATGCCGTGGATCGGCATGCGCACGGCGCAGGTCGACGGGGCGCACGTCGAGTACTTCCGCGGCATCTCCAATCCGATTGGCGTCAAGGTCGGCGCGGCGATGAGCGATGAGTGGTTGCAGGAGCTGGTCGCAATCCTCAATCCGCACAACCAGCCCGGACGCCTCACGCTGATCCACCGTTTCGGTGTCAAGGAGATCGAGCAGCACTTGCCACGCGTCATCGAGGCCGTGCGGCGCACGGGCTCGACGGTGCTGTGGTGCTGCGATCCGATGCACGGCAACACCGAGACGACGGCGGGCGGCGTCAAGACGCGGCGCTTCGAGAATATCCTGAAGGAACTCGACGCGTCGTTCCGAATCCATCGCGAGCTTGGCTCGCACCTGGGCGGCGCTCACATCGAGCTCACCGGCGAGGATGTCACAGAATGCACCGGCGGCGCGCGTGGACTGACCGATGCCGACCTGCAGCGCGCCTATCGCTCGCAGGTCGATCCGCGCCTGAACTACGAGCAGGCGCTCGAACTGGCGATGCTGATAGCCGAGCGCAGCAAGCAGCGCACGTGAGTGTCCGAATCTACCACAGCCTTTGACGCGCAACGCTTCGTCGCGTCGCTCCCGTTCCGCCCCGGCGTCTACCGCATGTACGACGCGAGCGGCGAACTCATCTATGTCGGCAAGGCCGCGCGCTTGCGCGATCGCGTCGGCAGCTACTTCAGCAGCCGCCCCCAGTCGCCAAAAGTCGCCGCGATGTTGAAGCGCGTGAGCCGCGTAGAGGTCACCGTAGTAGGATCCGAAACCGACGCGCTATTGCTCGAATGCAACCTGATCAAGACGCACCGTCCGCGCTACAACGTCATACTGCGCGATGACAAGTCGTTTCCGTACCTGCAGTGCCCGATGGACCATGATTTTCCGCGGCTGCAATTCTGGCGCGGCCTGCGCCGGCCCACCGGCGCCAGGATCTACGGGCCATTTCCCAACGCGCAGGTCGTGCGGCAGGTGCTGCAGCAACTGCAGAAGGTGTTCCTGATCCGCAACTGCCGCGATGGATTCTTCGCCAACCGCACGCGGCCTTGCCTGCAGTACCAGATTGGGCGTTGTTCCGCGCCTTGTGTCGACTTCATTACCAAGGATGCGTATCGCAAAGACCTCGACGGCGCGTTGCGCGTGCTCGAGGGCGGCAGCGCAGACTTGCGCGCCGAACTTGAGAAGCGCATGGCGGAGGCCGCCGCGAATTTGCAATTCGAAGTCGCGGCAAGGTTGCGCGACCAACTCGCAGGCCTGGCTGAACTGCAGAACCAGCAGATCGCCAACGCGCCGCGCGTGCGCGATGTCGACGTCGTGGCGCTGCAGGGCGAGCCGGGCCAGTATGCCGTCTCGTTGCTGACGGTCCGCGAAGGCCGGAGCCTGGGCACGACCAATTTCTTTCCAACGGCGGTGGGCGAGCCCGCCGAGACGCTGGCTGAGTTCCTGCTGCAGCATTACGCGCGGCAGGCGGTGCCGGCGGAAATCCTCATCGATCAGGACCTGCCCGATCACAACTCGGTTGCCGAGGCCATCGTCGCAGTGGCAGGGCACTCGGTGCAGTTGCGCCGCGGCAGGCGGGGACTTCCGGGTCGTTGGCTCGAACTCGCGGAAGACAATGCGCGTCACGCGTTGCGCATGCGCGCCAACCGGCGCGATGCGGTTGCGTTGTCGTTGCAATGGCTGGCCGATACGCTGGGGTTGCCGGTTGCGCCGGAGCGCATCGAGTGCTTCGACATCAGCCATACCGGCGGCGAGGGCACTGTCGCGGGCTGCGTCGTGTTCGGCCCGGACGGACCGATCAAGCGCTCTTACAGGCGCTACAACATCGAGGGCGTCGCGCCCGGCGATGACTACGCGGCGCTCGAACAGGCTCTATTCCGTCACGGAGCGCGCATCGTCTCGGGCGATTTGCCGCGGCCCGACCTGCTGATGATCGACGGCGGCGCCGGTCAGCTGCGCGCGGCAGAGCAGGGCCTGGCGCGCGCGCAGTGCGCAGGGCTGTCACTGCTCGGCATTTCGAAGGGACCCGACCGCCGTCCGGGCCAGGAAAAACTGCATCTGCCCGGCGAGGAGGTGCCGCGCAGCGTCCCAGCCGCCAGCCCGCTGCTGCACCTGCTGCAACGCATCCGCGATGAAGCGCACCGGTTTGCGATCACCGGTCACCGGCGCAGGCGCGCGCGGCGTTTCCAGGAATCGATCCTCGAAACCGTGCCGGGTCTGGGACCTGCGCGCCGCCGCGCGCTGCTCGTGCACTTTGGCGGCCTGCCCGGCGTGTTGCGCGCGGGCATTGCCGACCTGGAGCTTGTCGATGGCGTCGGGACAGCGCTGGCCCGGACGCTTTATGATCACCTGCATCCCGGCGCCTGAGGCCGCTTCGCGCTCACCCTTTACGATGCATCGCCCATGATCTGGAACCTGCCGATTGTACTGACGTGGCTGCGGATCCTCGCCATACCGCTGATCATTGTGCTGTTCGTCATGGGGCGAGCGAATCCCGCGGGCGTTGCCGATGTGACCGCGGGATTGGTGTTCGCCGCTGCGGCCATTACCGATACGCTCGACGGATATCTCGCCCGGCGCCTCGGCCAGACGACCTCGCTCGGCGCGTTCCTCGATCCGGTCGCCGATAAATTGATTGTGACGGTCGCGCTGGTGCTGATCGTCAGCCGCGATCCGCGCCTGGTGACGGTGCTGGTCGCGGTCGTCATCATCGGCCGCGAGATCGCCGTCTCGGCATTGCGCGAGTGGATGGCCGAGCTCGGCCATCGCACGAAAGTCGCCGTCTCCTCGCTCGGCAAGTACAAGACGATCGCGCAGATGGTCGGTGTCAGCCTGCTGTTGTACCGGCACGACCTGCTCGGGCTGCCGCTGTATCGCCTCGGCCTCTGGTTGACCATGTTTGCAGCCGCCCTGACGTTGTGCTCGATGCTGGTGTACCTGCGCGCTGCGCTCCCGTACCTGCGCGAACAACGTTAGGGCCCGTTTCACAGCGCTCCACGATGGGGGCCGGCGGCGCTCAAGTCGGCAGCTGCGCCGCCGATAGTGTGGGCATGACAGCTCCAAGCGCGGATAAACCCGCCCCGGCGGCGCCGGCGGCGCAAGCGTCCTCGGCGGATGCCGCGGCATTCAACCTGGTGCGCGAACTGGCAGCGGCGTTGTCGGCCGGCACCGTCTCGCTCCCCAGCTATCCGCAGGTGGCGATCCGCTTGCAGAAGATGCTGGCCGACGAGGACAGCGACGCCGATCGGCTGGTACGTGTGCTGGGCGCGGAGCCGGTGCTGGCCGCGCGCGTCACGACGATGGCGGGTTCGGCAGCGCTGAATCCCACCGGCCGCAAGATCACTGACTTGCGCACGGCGATCGTGCTGCTCGGTTTCGATGCGTTACGCACGACCGCGGCGGCCTTTGCGATGGTGCAGATCCGCCAGGCGAGTGAATACAAGAACATTGAGAAACCCATGGCCGCATTGTGGCGCGAGTGCGTCGCGCGCGCGGCGATGAGCTACGTGGTGGCGCGCGCCACGGGCAAGAGCCGGCCCGATACCGCGATGCTTGCCGGCGTGCTCTCCGGCATCGGCAAGCTGTACCTGTTGACGCAGATGAACAAGCATCCGGAATTGTTCGCGGACGAAGCCGCCTTCCACAACCTGGTGCGGGACTGGCATGCGAGCATCGCGCAGGCGCTGCTCGAAAGCTGGCAGATGGCGCCCGAGATCGTCGCTGCGGTACGCGACTGGCCAACGGTCGACAGCGATCCGCGCCACACGCCCGAGCTTGCGGACGTGCTGGCCGCGGCCGACCTGCTGTTGAGCCACGGCGAGAATCCGGAAATATTGCAGGCCCTGTTGGCCGATTCGCGGCCGATGCAGCGGCTTGGATTGAAGGCCGGATGCGGCAGCTTGCTCGCCGATTCGGCCACCGAACTCGAATCGCTCCGCAAGGCGCTCAGCAACTAGCGCATCGCGCTACTAGTGGAAGTCGCGCGAGCGGCGCGCCAATCCTTTTATCCAGTGCGAACGGTCATGGAGCTTGCGCGCGATGACGTGCGCGACGCCATGCTGGTTTTGCAGCGTGCCGTCGACTTCCAGCAGGCTGGCGGCGAGCGCCGGCCGGCGCTGCGCCTCGAACACCTTGGGCCACAGGATCACGTTGACGATGCCGGTCTCGTCTTCGAGCGAGACGAACACGACACCCGAGGCCGTGCCCGGCTGCTGCATGTGCGTGACGATGCCGCTGACGCGCACCTGCGCGCCGTCGGGCATCGCGCGCAGTTCCAGTTGACTGGTGAGGCCCAGCGCGCGCAGCCGTTCGCGCAGCAATGCGAGCGGGTGCAACGTCGTGCTCAGTGAGAGCTGCCGATAGTCCGCCAGGATTTCCTCGCCCGCATCCGGCCGCGGCAATTCCACGGGCGCTTCGGTGGCGGCGACGAGCGCCAGCGTACCCGGTGGCGGATCGGCGCCGAGCGCCAGCCAACCCGCTTCATGGCGATGCGCGCTCAAGGAACGCAGCGCGCCGGCCGCCGCCAGCAAGCGCATCGCGCGCCGATTCAGTGCCGCACGTTGCGCGAGATCGGCAATGCTGTCGAATGGCCGCACCGCGCGCGCCGCGACCAGGCGGTCGCCGTCGGCACGCGGGAGCGAGCGCACCAGCCGCAATCCGATGCGGATCGCCAGCGCGCCGCCGCGAGCGGTTTCCAGCGTGCAATCCCAAGCGCTGATGAGCACATCGGGCGGCAGGATCGCGACGCCATCGCGCCGCGCTTCCTGCACGAGCTGCGCCGGCTGGTAAAAGCCCATCGGCTGGCTGTTGATGAGCGCGGCGAAGAAGGCCGCGGGTTCATGGTGCTTGAGCCAGCACGACACGTAGGTGAGCAGCGCGAACGAGGCGGCGTGCGATTCTGGAAATCCGTATTCGCCGAAACCAAGGATCTGCTTGTAGATGCCCTCGGCGAATTCCGCGCTGTAGCCGTTCGAGGCCATGCCGGACAGCAAGCGCTCGCGAAACGGCTCGAGCCCGCCGCGGCGCTTCCACGCCGCCATCGAGCGGCGCAGCTGGTCGGCCTCGCCGGCGCTGAAGCTGGCGGCGGCGACCGCGATCTGCATGACCTGTTCCTGGAAGATCGGCACGCCGAGCGTGCGGCGCAGCGCCTCAGCGAGGGCCGGGCTCGGATAAACGACCGCCGCCGGATCCTCGCGGCGCTTCAAATACGGATGCACCATGCCGCCCTGGATCGGTCCGGGACGGATGATCGCCACCTCAATCACCAGGTCGTAGAAGCAGCGCGGCTTCAGCCGCGGCAGCATGCTCATCTGCGCGCGCGATTCGATCTGGAACACGCCGACGGTTTCGCCGCGGCAGATCATGTCGTAGGTGGCGGCATCTTCCGCCGGGATATCCTGCATGCGCCGCGGCCAGCCGCGATGCGCGCCGGTCAGCTCGAGCGCCTTGCGCACCGCGGTCAGCATGCCGAGCGCCAGCACGTCGACCTTGAGGATGCCGAGCGTCTCGATGTCGTCCTTGTCCCATTCGATGACGGTGCGCTCCGCCATCGCCGCGTTCTCGATCGGCACCAGCTCGTCGAGCCGGCCGCGGGTCATGACGAAGCCGCCGACATGCTGCGACAGGTGACGGGGAAATCCCGCGAGCTGGCGGGTGAGGTCGAGGGCGAGCGCCAGCCGGCCGGCGGCGGGATCGAGGCCGAGCTCGCGCACCTGGCGCTCGGCCACGCCCTCCTGGCTCCAGCCCCAGACCGAGCCGGCGAGCGCGCCGACGACGTCGGCCGACAGGCCCAGCGCCTTGCCGACCTCGCGGATGGCGCTGCGGGTGCGATAGCAGATCACCGTGGCGGCGAGCCCGGTGCGTTGCCGGCCGTATTTGCGGTAGATGTACTGGATCACCTCTTCGCGCCGCTCATGCTCGAAATCGACGTCGATATCCGGCGGTTCCTTGCGCTCCTCGCTGACGAACCGCTCGAACAGCAAATCCATCTGCACAGGATCGATGGAGGTGATGCCGAGCATGTAACAAACGGCCGAGTTCGCGGCCGAACCGCGGCCCTGGCAAAGGATTGGTAACTGCCCTTCCTTCGCAATTCCTTCTCGCGCGAAGTGGACGATGTCATGAACGGTGAGGAAGTATTCGGCGATCTCCAGTTTCTGGATGAGCGCCAACTCCTTTCGAAGTACGTTGCGAACAGTATCTGGAA
>JBOHZW010000273.1:0-7702 GCA_050738715.1 Steroidobacteraceae bacterium
CGAGGATGTCGGTCGCCACAATGCGATCGACAAGGCCGTAGGCGCGGTCATGCGCGCCGGCGCAGTGCCGCACACGCTGCTGGTCACTTCGCGCGCATCCTATGAAGTGGTGCACAAGGCCGCCGAGGTGGGCTGCTCGCTGGTTGCCGCGATATCAGCGCCTACTACGCTTGCGCTTCAGCTTGCGTTGCAGGCGGGAGTAACACTCATTGGCTGGGCGCGCCCGCCACGGTTCACCGTTTATTGCGGGACACTGGCTTGAGCGTGATCCATCCATGAGCAAGCGCCGCCCCGTCACCGTGCCCTTGCGCGTCGAGCCCGGCTCCGACCTGCCTGCGCCCGAACGCGCCGCAGTGCTCGAGGCCGTCAATGATCACCGCGAAACGCAGGGCGCGCTGCTGGAAATCCTGCACGGCGTCCAGGACCGCCTCGGCTGGGTGCCGCCGCGCGCCGTGCCGCTGATCGCTTTCGAGCTGAATCTGTCGCGCGCCGAAGTCCACGGCGTATTGAGTTTTTATCATTACTATCGTCAATCTAAGCCGGGCAAGCAGGTCATCTACCTGTGCCGCGCCGAAGCCTGCCAGGCGTCGGGCGCCGTCGCGCTCGAAGCGCACGCGAAG
Organism: Steroidobacteraceae bacterium; assembly: GCA_050738715.1. GTDB lineage: Bacteria > Pseudomonadota > Gammaproteobacteria > Steroidobacterales > Steroidobacteraceae > FEN-1191. The sequence goes on from JBOHZW010000273.1 coordinate 621, forward strand.
CGCAGACTGGGTGTCGACTTCCACGGCACGAGCGCCGATGGACGCTACACGCTGGAAGCCGTCTATTGCCTTGGCAACTGCGCTTGCGGCCCCTCGGTGATGATCGACAAGGAACTGCACGCGCTGGTTACGCCGGCGCGCTTTGATGAACTGGTCGCGAAACCCTCATGAGCACGATCGTCTACGTGCCGCGGGATGCCACCGCACTTGCGCTCGGCGCCGAGCCCGTCGCGACGGCGATCCTCGCCGAGGCTGCGCGCCGCAAGCTCGATGTGCGCGTCGTGCGCAACGGCTCGCGCGGCGCCTTCTGGCTCGAGCCGCTCGTCGAGGTGCAGACCGCGGCCGGTCGTGTCGGCTACGGTCCCGTGCGCGCGGCTGATGTCGCCAGGCTGTTCGACGGCGGCTTTCTGCAAGGCAACAAGCACTCGCTGTCGCAGGGCCCGGTCGACTCGATTCCGTACCTGCAAAAGCAACAGCGCCTGACGATGGCGCGCATTGGCGTGATTGATCCGGTGGATCTCGAGGATTACCAGGCGCACGGTGGCACGGCGGGATTGCGCGCGGCGCTTGCGATGGCGGGTGCCGACATCGTGCAGGCCGTGACCGACTCCGGATTGCGTGGTCGCGGCGGCGCGGCGTTTCCGACCGGCATCAAGTGGCGCACGGTGCACGACACGCAAGTGGCGCAGAAGTACATCGTCTGCAACGCCGACGAGGGCGATTCGGGCACTTACTCCGACCGGTTGTTGATGGAAGGCGATCCGTTCTGTCTCATTGAAGGCATGACGATCGCCGGGCTCGCCGTCGGCGCGACGCGCGGATTCATCTACTTGCGCTGCGAGTATCCGCACGCGCACGCGACGCTGAATGCCGCGATCAGCGCTGCGCGCGCCGCTGGTTTCCTCGGGCGTAGCATTGCAGGGTCGGGCAAGGCATTCGATCTCGAAGTGCGCCTCGGCGCCGGCGCCTATATCTGTGGTGAAGAGACTTCGCTGCTGGAATCGCTCGAAGGCAAGCGTGGACAGGTGCGCTTCAAGCCACCGCTCCCTGCGATCAAGGGGCTGTTCGGCTGTCCGACGGTCGTCAACAACGTCATCACCTTTGCCAGCGTGCCAATCGTGCTGGCGCGCGGCGCCGCGTATTACCGCGACTTTGGCATGGGCCGTTCGCGCGGGACGCTGCCGGTGCAACTCGCCGGCAACATCAAGCGCGGCGGCCTCGTCGAGTGTGCCTTCGGCGTCACGTTGCGCACGCTGCTCGAGGAGTACGGCGGCGGCACACGCTCGGGCCGACCGATCCGTGCCGTGCAGGTGGGCGGCCCGCTTGGATCGTATTGGCCGGAATCGAAGTTCGATACGCCACTCGATTACGAAGCGTTTGCGCAGGGCGGTGGCATGCTGGGCCATGGCGGCATCGTCGTGTTCGACGACTCGGTCGACATGGCGGCGCAGGCGCGCTATGCACTCGAGTTCTGCGCCATTGAATCCTGCGGCAAATGCACGCCTTGCCGCATCGGCTCGACGCGCGGCGTCGAGGTCATCGATCGGCTGCTCGCCGGTGATCGTCCGGAACTGCAGCAAACACTGCTGCGCGACTTGTGCAATACGCTGACATACGGCTCACTATGTGCGCTGGGCGGCCTGACGCCGCTCCCGGTGCTGTCGGCGCTCGAACATTTCCCGCAGGACTTTGTCAAACCGAGGGCTGCGATGGCAGCCGGAAGCTAACACCATGCAATCGATAGCCGAAAACGACCTGGGTACGCCCGCACGCCCTTCCGAGACGCAGGTGACGCTGCAGATCGATGGTTGCGAGGTCACGGTGCCGGCCGGTACGTCGATCATGCGCGCCGCGGCGCTCGCGGACATGAAGATCCCGAAGCTATGCGCGACCGACCAGCTCGAGGCTTTCGGTTCCTGCCGCCTGTGCCTGGTGCAGATCGAGGGCGTGAAAGGCTTCCCGGCATCGTGCACGACGCCAGTTGGCCCGGGCATGAAGGTGACGACGCAGAACGGGGAGCTCGCGAAGCTGCGTCGCGGCGTCATGGAGCTCTACATTTCGGATCATCCGCTCGATTGCCTCACGTGTCCGGCCAACGGCCATTGCGAGCTGCAGGACATGGCCGGCGCTGTCGGCTTGCGCGAAGTGCGTTACGGTTACGCAGGCGCCAATCACCTCGATGCACCGAAAGATGAGTCCAATCCGTATTTCACCTTCGATGCCAGCAAGTGCATCGTCTGTTCGCGCTGCGTGCGTGCCTGCGACGAACAGCAGGGCACGTTGGCGCTGACGATCGCCGGCCGCGGGTTTGATTCCGTGGTCTCGGCGAGCCAGGGGGAGTCATTCCTCGATTCGGAGTGTGTGTCCTGCGGCGCCTGCGTGCAGGCCTGCCCGACCGCGACGTTGTCGGAGAAGTCGCTGATCGAGCAGGGACAGGCCGAGCACAGCGTCGTGACGACCTGCGCGTACTGCGGCGTTGGCTGCTCGTTCCGCGCCGAGATGCGCGGCGAGGAAGTGATCCGCATGGTGCCGAACAAGGACGGCCACGCCAATCACGGCCACAGCTGCGTCAAGGGCCGCTTTGCGATCGGCTACGCGACTCATCCTGACCGCATCACGAAGCCGATGATCCGCGCCAGCATCGCCGATCCGTGGCGCGAAGTGAGCTGGGAAGAGGCGATCGGCCACGCGGCAGCGGAACTGCGCCGCATCCAGGCGAAGTATGGCCGTGACAGCATCGGCGGCATCACTTCCAGCCGCTGCTCGAACGAGGAAACGTTTCTCGTGCAGAAGCTGGTGCGCGCCGGCTTCGGCAACAACAACGTCGACACTTGCGCGCGCGTGTGCCATTCACCGACCGGCTACGGCTTGAAATCCACGCTGGGCGAATCGGCCGGCACGCAGACTTTCGATTCAGTGATGGATGCCGACGTGATCATGGTGATCGGCGCCAATCCGACGGACGCGCATCCGGTGTTCGCCTCGCAGATGAAGCGGCGCCTGCGCGAGGGCGCGCAGCTGATCGTCGCCGATCCGCGTCGTATCGACCTGGTGCGCACGCCGCACATCGAAGCAGCGCAGCATCTGTCATTGCGTCCAGGCACGAACGTCGCGCTGATCAACAGCCTCGCGCATGTGGTCGTGCGCGAGGGCCTGGTCAAGGAAGACTTCGTGCGCGAGCGCTGCGAAGTGGAATCGTTCGAGAAGTGGCGGACCTTCGTCGGCGAAGAACGCAACTCGCCCGAGGCGATGGCAGGCATCACCGGCGTACCCGCGGAGCAGGTGCGGGCGGCAGCGCGGCTGTACGCCACGGCGCGCAATGGCGCGATCTACTACGGACTCGGCGTCACCGAGCACAGCCAGGGCTCGACGATGGTGATGGGTATCGCCAACCTGGCGATGGCCACCGGCAACGTCGGGCGCTCAGGCGTCGGCGTCAACCCGCTGCGCGGCCAGAACAACGTACAGGGCTCCTGCGACATGGGCTCGTTCCCGCACGAATTCCCGGGTTACCGGCACGTGGCGGATGATTCGGTGCGATCCCAGTTCGAGCGGCATTGGCAGGTGAAATTGCTGGCCGAACCAGGCCTGCGCATCCCGAACATGTTCGAGGCCGCGCTCGATGGCGAGTTCAAGGGGCTGTACATCCAGGGCGAGGACATCGCGCAGTCTGATCCGAACACACAACATGTGACCGCATCGCTCACCGCGATGGAATGCATCATCGTTCAGGACCTGTTCCTGAACGAGTCAGCGAAATTTGCCCATGTTTTCCTGCCCGGTTCCTCGTTCCTCGAGAAGGACGGCACCTTTACCAATGCCGAGCGGCGCATCTCGCCGGTTCGCAAGGTGATGCGCTCGAAGTCCGGCTACGCCGACTGGGAAATCACGCAGCTGCTGGCCAACGCGCTGGGCATGAAGATGAACTACACGCATCCGCGCGAGATCATGGATGAGATCGCCGCGTTGACGCCCACTTTTACCGGCGTCAGCTACGAAAAACTCGACGAGCTGGGCAGCATCCAGTGGCCCTGCAACGCAGAACACCCCGACGGCACGCCGTTCATGCACGTCGGCAGCTTCGTGCGCGGCAAGGGCAAGTTCCTGGTGACCGAGTACGTTGCGACGACCGAGAAGGTCAACTCGCGCTATCCGCTGATCCTGACCACGGGCCGCATCCTCTCGCAGTACAACGTCGGCGCGCAGACTCGTCGCACCGGCAATATCGCCTGGCACGACGAAGACCGCCTCGAGATCCACCCGCACGATGCCGATGAGCGTGGCGTGAAGGAAGGAGACTGGGTTGGCATACAGAGCCGCGCCGGCGAAACAGTGCTGCGTGCGCAGGTCACGACTCGGGTGCAGCCGGGCGTCGTCTACACGACGTTCCACTTTCCGGAATCAGGCGCGAACGTCATCACGACCGAGAATTCGGATTGGGCGACCAACTGCCCCGAGTACAAGGTCACGGCGGTGCAGGCGACGCGGGTTTCCCAGCCCTCGGCCTGGCAGAAGCGCTACCAGGAGTTCAGCGATCAGCAGAACTCACTGCTCGGCGAGGCCGGTCATGCGCGTACCCCAAAGGTCGAGGTTCCAGCCAGATGAGCGCGGAGCGGCTGGTGCAGATGGCGAATGACATCAGCCATTTCTTCGCCGCTGAACCGAAGCGCGCGGACGCGGTCGCTGGAATCGCCGGCCACATCCAGCGTTTCTGGGACCCACGGATGCGCCGGCAGATCGCCGCGCACCTGGCCGCCGGCGGCGAAGGCCTCGAAGAAGTGACGCGCGAAGCCATTGCGACGCTCAAGGCGCCCGCAAAATCCTAGCCGGGAAAAAACTACTCCGGGTCGTAGACCTTGTGGCAGTTTTCGCAGGTGTCGTAGATCTTCTTGAACTGCGCCGTGGCATCCGGGCAGCTCGAGCCTGATGCAACGGGCGCCATCGCAACGGGCGCCATCGCAGCGGGCCCCATCGCAGCGGCAGGCATGTCGACTGCGTTGATCGCTTGCAGCACCGTTCCCAGCGCGTCGGCGTCCTTGCGGAAATCGGCGTCCTGTTCGTAAGCCTTCGGGAAAGCGAGCGGGATCTCCTGCTGGAGCGAAGTGAGGCGCGCGCGTTCAGCATCGATCGTCGCGCATTGGCCCGCCTGCGTGGCGGCATCCAGGCGGTCGCGGTGAAACCCAAGCAGGTGCATGACCGCGCGCGGATGGTGGTGCGGTTCGTCGAGGCGGTGCGTGATGAAGTTGCCGGCAAAGCCACCGGCGATGGCGCCTGCAACCAGAGCGATGACGTACTTGATCATGCTGACCTCAGTCCTGAAAGTTGTGTGTCAATTGAGCTTATCAAGAATGGCAGAGCCGCACTCGCGCGTGCCGGCGGCCGGCGCACCGGGCGCGGCAAGGTCCGCGGTGCGCAGTCCACCGGCGATGACCGCGGCGACGGCCGCCTCGACCGCCGCGGCTTCAGTTTCCAGGCGCAGCGAGTGGCGCAGCAGCAGCGCGGTGCTCAATATGGCGCCCAGCGGGTTCGCAAGCCCAAGCCCCGCGATGTCGGGCGCGGAGCCGTGGATGGGTTCGTACAAGCCGCGCGTGCCATCGCCCAGCGAAGCCGAAGGCAGGAGCCCGAGCGACCCCGCCAGCATCGAGGCCTCGTCGGTCAGGATATCGCCGAACAGATTCTCGGTGACGGCGACATCGAAATCGCGCGGGCGACGTATCAGGTGCATCGCCGCGGCATCCACCAGCATGTGCTCGAGCGCAAGCCCGGGGAACTCCTCGCGCACGACGCGCTCGGTCACTTCGCGCCACAGGCGCGAGGTATCGAGCACGTTCGCCTTGTCGATCGAGATGAGCTTGCGCCGGCGGCTCATCGCCAGTCGCGCGGCGACGCGCACGACGCGTTCGACCTCGGCCGCCGAGTACGTGCACAGGTCGCTGGCCGCGGTAGCCGTGCGGTTTCGTTCGCCGAAGTAGATGCCGCCGGTCAGTTCGCGCACGAATACCAGGTCAACGCCCTCGAGAACTTCAGCCTTCAGCGTGGACGCATCGCGCAGCGCCGGGTACAGCGAAACGGGCCGCAGGTTTGCGTACACCGCGAGTTCCTTGCGCAGCCGCAGCAGGCCCTGTTCGGGGCGCACCTTGAGCTGGGGCGATGACCATTTCGGTCCGCCGATTGCGCCCAGCAGCACGGCATCCGCGTCGCGGCAGGTGCGCAGCGTGGCCGCGGGAAGTGGTTCGCCGTGCAGGTCCATCGCGATGCCGCCGAAGGGCGCCTCGAGTAATTCGAACTCGTGGTGGAATTTCGTGCCGACTCCGTTGAGCACGCGCACGGCCTCGGCCGTCACTTCGGGACCGATGCCGTCGCCGGCCACGACCGCGATGCGCGCCTTCACGTGCGCCCCGTCATGTTCCCGCGCGTCCGCGCTGCGCTGCTTCGAAGCGCTCGATCGCCACTTGCTGCGATCGCAGGTAGCCGAGTTCATCGACGCCGTTGAGCAGGCAGTAACGCGCGAAGCGTTCGATTTCGAACGGTAGCGCGCGTCCATCAGGCAACACGACGCGATTGCCTTCGAGATCGACCGTCAGTTCGACGCCCGGATTCGCCAGCAGCCAGCTCGCGCTTGGCTCGTCGACGACAATCGGCAGCAGGCCATTCTTCAGCGAGTTGCTGCGGAAGATATCGGCGATCTCGGTGCTGATCACGGCGCGGATGCCGTAGTCGAGCAGCGCCCAGGGCGCATGCTCGCGCGATGAGCCGCAGCCGAAGTTGCGTCCGGCCACGAGCACCTGGCAGCCCGCCGCGGCCGGTTGGTTGAGTGCGAAATCGCCTCGTGGCGATCCATCGGCCGCATAGCGCCAGTCAGCAAACAGTTGCTTGCCGAGGCCGGCGCGCACCGTCGTGCGCAGGAACCGCGCCGGGATGATCTGGTCGGTGTCGATATTGGTCGCCGGCATCGCCACGGTGCGGGATCGAAATTGCCGAATGGGTTCCATGTCCGGTGGGCCTTTCGGGTATCAGCCGTTGAGCAGTTCGCGCGGATCGGTGACTCGCCCGCGCACGGCGCTGGCCGCGGCGGTCAACGG
>JBOHZW010000274.1:0-13846 GCA_050738715.1 Steroidobacteraceae bacterium
GGCCTATTCCTCGGCTGGCGTCGATCCGAAGATCATGGGACTGGGCCCGGTGCCGGCGAGCCAGCTGTGTTTGAAAAAAGCGGGCTGGAATCACGCCGACCTTGACCTGATGGAAATCAATGAGGCCTTCGCCGCGCAGGCGATCGGGGTCAATCGCGAGATGGGTTGGGACACCGGCAAGATCAACGTCAATGGCGGCGCCATTGCCATCGGCCACCCGATCGGCGCCTCGGGTTGCCGCATCCTCGTCACGCTGCTGCACGAGATGCAGCGGCGCGATGCGAAGCGGGGACTGGCGAGCCTGTGCATCGGCGGCGGAATGGGCGTGGCGCTCGCCGTGGAACGCAAATAAGAAACGAAGGTCAGGTACAACATGGACAAGAAGCGCGTTGCATTGGTCACCGGCGGAATGGGCGGGCTCGGCGAAGCCATCTGCATCAAACTCGCCGCGCTCGGCGACACCGTCGTCACGACCTATTCGCCGGGCAACACCAAGTCGCAGGACTGGCTTGCCGCGATGAAATCGCGCGGTTACAGCTTCTACGGCTACGCCTGCGACGTGACCGACTGGAATTCCTGTGTGGCCTGCGCCGGCAAGATCGCCGCGGAACTCGGACCGGTCGATGTGCTGGTGAACAACGCCGGCATCACGCGCGACATGACATTCAAGAAAATGGACCGCGTCAACTGGGATGCGGTCATGCACACCAATCTCGATTCCGTTTTCAACATGTCAAAGCAGGTGTGCGACGGCATGGTCGAGCGCGGTTGGGGCCGCATCATCAACATCTCATCGGTCAACGGCCAGAAAGGCGCCTTCGGACAGACCAACTATTCGGCCGCGAAGGCGGGCATGCACGGTTTCACGAAGGCGCTCTCGCTCGAAGTGGCGCGCAAGGGCGTCACGGTGAACACCATTTCGCCGGGCTACATCGGCACGCAGATGGTCATGGCGATTCCGAAGGATGTACTCGACACTAAAATCATTCCTCAGATTCCAATGGGCCGCCTCGGCAAGCCCGAGGAAGTGGCGGGCCTGGTGGCCTATCTCGCCAGCGAAGAGGCCGCTTTCGTCACCGGTGCAAATATCGCCATCAACGGCGGGCAGCACATGCAATGAGCGCCGAGCGCACATCGACCGATCCCGCATTGGCCATGGTCGGCCTCGGGCGCATGGGCTCCTCCATGCTGCGCAGGCTCGCGCGCGCCGGATTTCCCGTGTGCGGGTTCGATGTCGCGGCCGCGGCGCGCGACGCGCTCGCCGGCGAGCCTAATGTGACAACGGTTGCCAGTCTTGCTGATGTAGTGGCCCAACTCCGCCCGCCGCGTGCCGTGTGGGTGATGCTGCCCGCAGGCACGATCACGAACCAGACCATCGATGCGCTCGCGGGGTTGCTTGCGCCCGGAGACGTCATCCTCGATGGCGGCAATGCCGACTATCTCGACACGGTGCGCCAGGCCGCTGCGCTGACGGCGCGCGGACTGCATTTCATCGACGTCGGTGTCTCGGGCGGCGTCTGGGGGCTCGAGGAAGGCTACGGCCTCATGTTCGGCGGCCCGTCGGCGGCGGTGACGCCGTTGCTTCCGCTGCTCAAGGCGCTCGCGCCCGCGGCCGATCGCGGCTGGGTGTACTGCGGCCCTGCGGGGAGCGGGCACTTCACGAAAATGGTCCACAACGGCATCGAATATGGCGCGATGCAAGCCTACGCTGAAGGGTTCGCGCTGCTGCATGCGAAGCAGGAATTTAAGCTCGATGTTGCGGCGATCGCCGAAGCCTGGCGGCACGGCACCGTCGTTCGCTCATGGCTGCTCGACCTGGCGGCCGGCGCATTGCGCGCCGACGCGAGCATGGACCAGGTGGCGCCCGTCGTTGCCGATTCCGGCGAAGGCCGGTGGACGGTGCGCGAGGCGCTTGAGCTGGGAGTGCCACTGCCCGTCACGGCCGCAGCGCTGAATGTACGGCTGGCGAGCCAGGGCAAAGGCGACTATGGGGCGCGGTTTCTCGCCCGGTTGCGCAATGCCTTTGGAGGCCACGCCGTACAGAAGCGAACCTAAACCCGCCGCCGCGGTCGAAGGGGTATCCCGACCCGATCCAGAGAGGTGAATGATGTCGCGGAAAGTCTCTACCACAGTGTTCCTGGCTGGCTTGTCGCTGCTCGCGGGCGCGAGGCTGGCATCCACCGCAGTGAACGCAGCGGCAGACGCCAGTGCAAGCGCCACGGCGCCGAGCGGCACGATGGCTCAATGGCGCACGCAGAAGCTCAAGTTCGACTACAGCGGCTTCACGGCGCTCTATACCTGCGATGGCCTTGAAGGCAAGGTCAAGCAGATCCTGTTGACCTTCGGCGCCCGCAAAGACCTGACAGTGCGCGCGACCGGCTGCAATTACGGATCGAGCCAGCCGAGCAAGTTCGCCTGGGTCACCGCGGAATTCACCGCGCTGGCGCCGGCCACGGACCCCGCGCCAGCCGACGCGGTCAAGGCCGGCTGGGAGAAGGTGCAGCTCGCTCCGAACCGGCCCACCTACATGGGCGCCGGCGAATGCGAGCTGGTTGAGCAGATTCGTGACCTGCTGCAAAAGGGATTTACGCTGCGAAATACGGCCTATCGCACCCAGTGCGTGCCACACCAGGTCTCGATCGCCGACTACAGCGTATCGACCGAGGTGCTGAAGCCCGTGGCGACGAACTAGCCGCAACGGGCAACTCGCCTAGGGGCGCAAACTAGGCGTAGGCGTTCAGGGTTGCGTATGATCCCGCAACCATGAACGCCGTACCCGCCGCCGCGCTGAGCCCGGAAATCTCGCATTGGATCGGCGGGCGAGCTCTCGCCGGCACGTCCGGCCGTCATGCAGACGTGTTCGATCCGAGCAATGGACACGTCACTGGCCGCGTGGCACTGGCCAGTGTCACCGAAGTGGGCCAGGCAGTCGCCGCGGCACAGGAGGCTTTTCCGGGCTGGTCGCAGACCCCACCGCTGACGCGTGCGCGCGTGATGTTCCGTTTCCGCGCGCTGCTGCTCGACAACACCGATCGCATCGCCGCGCAGATTTCGCGCGAACACGGCAAGGTCATCGCCGATGCGCGCGGCGAGCTGACGCGCGGCGTGGAAGTCGTGGAGTTCGCCGCGGGCATCCCGCAGTTGCTGAAGGGCGAATATTCGGAAAATGTCGGCAAGGAAGTCGACAGCTACTCGCTGCGCCAGCCGCTCGGTGTCGTTGCCGGCGTCACGCCGTTCAATTTTCCCGCCATGGTGCCGCTGTGGATGTTCCCGGTGGCGATCGCCTGCGGTAATTGCTTTGTGCTGAAGCCCTCCGAGCGCGATCCGTCCACCGCGCTGCTGCTGGCGGCGCTGCTCAAGGAAGCCGGTCTTCCCGATGGCGTGTTCAACGTCGTGCATGGCGACAAGCAGGCTGTCGATGCCCTGCTCGACCACGAGCAGGTGCGCGCGATCAGTTTCGTCGGTTCCACGCCGGTGGCTCGCTACATCTACGCGCGCGCTTGCGAGCGCGGCAAGCGCGCGCAGGCGCTGGGCGGGGCGAAGAACCACATGGTCGTCATGCCGGATGCCGATCTTGACCAGGCCGCCGACGCGCTGCTCGGCGCGGGCTACGGCTCGGCGGGCGAGCGTTGCATGGCGATTTCGGTGGTGGTTGCGGTCGGCGAGAAGACAGCCGATGCATTGGCGGCGCGGCTGATGCCGCAGGTCAGGCAGCTGCGCATATCTCATTCGATGGACGAGAAAGCCGACATGGGTCCGCTCGTGACCGCGGCGCACCGCGAACGCGTGCTGGGCTATATCGACAGCGGCGTCAGCGAAGGCGCCAAACTGCTGGTGGACGGGCGCGGCTTTGCGCTACCCGGGCACGAGCAGGGTTTTTTCCTTGGCGGCAGCCTTTTCGATCGCGTGACCCCGGCGATGAAGATCTACCGCGAGGAAATCTTCGGGCCAGTGCTGTCAATGGTGCGGGTTGCCGACCTGCCTGCGGCGATCGAGCTGATCAACCGCCATGAGTTCGGCAATGGTTGCGCGATCTTCACGCGCGACGGACGCAGCGCGCGCCAGTTCGCGAACGGCATCCAGATCGGCATGGTCGGGATCAACGTGCCGATCCCGGTGCCGATGGCTTTCCACAGCTTCGGTGGCTGGAAGGCTTCGCTGTTCGGCGACCATCATGTACACGGTCCCGAGGGCGTGCGCTTCTACACGCGGCAGAAGACCGTCACCAGCCGCTGGCCCATGCCGACCGCTGGCGGCGCCGACTTCATGATGCCGACGATGAAGTAGCGCGCGCATGACGCTCGCAGTGCTGTCGCGCCAACGCTGGCGCATCGCCGGGGCCCTGAGTGCCGTCATGATCGTCATCTATTTCGGCTTTGTGCTGCTGGTTGCCTTCGACAAACCACTGCTCGGCACGCTGCTTGCGCCCGGTCTCAGCCTGGGCGTGTTGATCGGCGCGCTGGTCATCGTCACTGCCTGGGTGCTCACCTGGTGCTACGTGCGCTGGGCGAACGCGCATCTGGACCGGCGCGTCAACGAAATCCGCGCGGCGGATCGTAGCGGATCGTAGCGTAGCGCATGAACAGCGCCAGTCTCATCGGCACGCCCAATTCGACCGCGATCGGATTCTTCGTCGTATTCGTGGCGGCGACGCTCGTCATTACCTGGTGGGCCGCGCGCCGCACGCGCAGCACCGAAGAATTCTTCGCCGCGGGCCGGCGCATCAGCGGACGCCAGAATGGTTTCGCGCTGGCCGGCGATTACATGAGCGCCGCCAGCTTCCTCGGCATCGCCGGGCTCGTGTCCACATCGGGTTTCGATGGCCTGATCTATTCAACCGGATGGCTCGTTGGTTGGCCGGTCGTGCTGTTCCTGATCGCCGAACCATTACGCAACCTCGGCCGTTACACGTTTACTGATGTCGTCAGCTTTCGGCTAAGACAGAGGCCGGTGCGCATCGCCGCGGCGATCGGCGCGCTCGCGGTCGTGTCGCTGTACCTGATCGCGCAGATGGTCGGCGCCGGCAACCTGATCAAGCTGATGTTCGGATTGTCTTACGAATCGGCGATCGTCATCGTCGGCGCCGTGATGCTGGCCTACGTGCTGTTCGGCGGCATGATCGCCACGACCTGGGTGCAGATCGTCAAGGCGGCGCTGCTGCTGGGCGGTGCGGCCTTGCTCGCGGTGCTGGTGCTCTCGCAGTTCGGTTTCAATCCATTGCGCCTGTTCGCGGCTGCCGCCGACCGCTACGGCGCCAGCGTGCTCGCACCCGGAAAGTTGATCAGTTCGCCCTGGGAAGCTGTTTCGCTCGGACTCGCGCTGATGTTCGGCACGGCTGGCCTCCCTCACATACTGATGCGCTTCTACACCGTGCCCGATGCGCGCGCAGCGCGGCAGTCGGTCTTCTGGGCCACCGGCCTCATCGGGTGTTTCTACCTGCTGACCTTCGTGCTGGGCTTCGGTGCGATGGTGCTGGTGGGGCACGATGCGATCGTCGCCGTGGACAAGGGTGGCAACATGGCCGCGCCGCTCCTCGCCGAAGTGCTCGGTGGCAAGGCGCTGCTGGGATTCATCGCCGCGGTGGCTTTCGCGACGATCCTCGCCGTGGTCGCCGGACTGACGCTCTCGGGCGCAGCCGCGCTTTCGCACGACCTGTGGGTCAGCGTGGTGCGCAAGGGCAGTGCGCCGCACGATGAGCAGTTGAAGGTTGCCAGGGGTGCCAGCGTGCTGCTCGCCGTATTGGCAGTCATACTGGGTCTGTCGTTCAAGGGGCAGAACGTCGCATTCATGGTAGGACTTGCGTTCGCGCTGGCGGCCAGCGGCAATTTTCCGGCTTTGCTGCTGTCGATTTATTGGCCGCGCTTCACCACCGCGGGCGCGGTGGCGGCGATCGTCACCGGAACGGTGACGGCAGCGGTGCTGATTTTCTACTCGCCCACCGTGCAGATCGACATCCTGCATCACGAGCATGCGTGGTTTCCGTTGAAGAATCCGGCGCTCGTGTCGATGCCGCTCGCATTCTGCGTCGCGGTCATCGTCTCGCTGGCCGCGCCGGAAGCGGCAGCGATCGCTGGGTATGCCGCTAAGGAGCGGCGCATGATCCTGGGCGAACTGTGAGCACACGGGGGACAGAGGCTGTTCCCGATCCTCGATCCGCGGAGCTCGAAGCCATTGCGCGGCAGATGCTCGCGACCATCACCAATGCACGCGTGTGGAGCCTCTCGCTGCACGACGAACACGGCGACGTGTTGTGGCTCAATGAAAGCGTGCTGGGCCCGGATGAACACGAGGCGGTGCGTGCCTCGCTCGAGGTGTTCGCCGGCGAAGGCGCCCCCGAGCGACACGAGCACGACCTCGGCGACGGCCGCGTCGCCCTCACGTATCGCGCCGCGCGCGGCGGTTCGGTCCTCGGCGTGCTGATGGTCATCGTCGACCGCAAGGCGGCCATGACCAATGCACTCGGTCCAGCAAGCGGCGCGACCGGCATGCTGCGCGAATCGCTGGAGCGCTTCTGCGCCTGGCTGAATGCTGACTTGTCCGCGACGCAGATGCGCCTGCGCGCGCTGCCCGATTTGCCTGCTCCGCCACCGATCGCCATCACGGCCACTTCCGACACCGACGTCAACCGGACGCTGGAACAGGAGTTGAGCGCGACGCTCGAGCTGCTGGGACCGGAAACGGTCGCGGCCGCCGCGACATCTGCCTCGGCGGAATTGCCCGCGCTCAGCGAAGCGGCCGCCGCCGCCGCGCTTGCCGACGAAGCGGGCTCGACGGACACGACGGTGATTGCGCCATCCGCCGCGGCGCCGTCGGTTCCGGTACCGATCGATCCGGCGCTCGATCGGCACTACGCGGCATTGCGCGCGCAACCGATCATCCTCTACACGCAGCAACTCGAGCCCTTGACCGAGGGCAACCGCATCCGCCGCTACGAGATCCTGCTGCGAACCGGCTCGGAGCATGGCCGTTCGAAGGCGCCGACCGCAATGATCGAGGCGGCCGCGAAGCACGGCCTGGGTTCGGTCGTCGACCGCCGCGTCATCACCGACCTGGTGCTGTGGTTGGCGCGAAATCCGGCCGTGTGGCGCAGCGACCCGATCAACGTCTCGGTGAACCTGTCGCCGACCGCACTGGTCGATCCACACTTCTTCAAGTTCCTCGACCTGTGCATGACGAAAGCCGATCTGCCGCGCGGCATGATCGCCTTCGAGCTCGATGCGGCGCGCTGCGCGCTCAATGCCGAGCGCACCATGGAGGCGGCGCAACTGCTTTCGGCCATCGGCTGCACGATCATCCTCGATGATTTTTCGATGAGCGCCGAACAGGTCGAACTACTGACGCTCAAGGGCCTGCGGATGTTGAAGCTCCACCCGGGGCTCACTACGGATATCGGCGCCGACAAGCGACGGCAGGCGGTCGTGGCCGGGGTCGCGCAGATGGCCTGCGTTCTGGGCATGCACACCTGCGCCAAGTCGATCGAATCGCGGGAGGACGTGCGCGCGCTGGCAGCCCTCAAAGTCGACTTTTCACAAGGATTTGGCTTCTCGATGCCTTCTCCGCTGGCCAATCTCGCATCGCCGCAGGCTGCGCCATCGATTGACGAGCCGCCAAAGGCCTGAGGCGTATTCAGTCGTCGGCGCGCACTTCAGCGTCGGGAACCGCATCGAGTCCGCGTAATGCATCGACGCCGAGGGAACCGGCCTGGGAGTGCAGGTACTCCAGCAGTTCGCGAAACTCGGCCGTGACCTGGCTGCGCGGCGCGTTGCGGCGTTCCTCCGCGAACTGGCGCAGCTGGCGCTTTACGGCCGCCAGGTCCACCGTGACGGCAACGGCCGCGTCGTTGCGCGTCGGCGCGGCATCATCGCCAGGTTGCTGCACTTGCAGCCAGCCAATCGCTGCTTCACCGTCGGTAAAGGTCGCCGCCGACAGGCCCCGCAGCGTCAGCACACGCTCCCAGAACTGGAAGTCGGTGGAGCGATGCCGGCACAGCATCGCGGTGCGCGCGATCGCCGGCAGGCCGTGCTGGCTGATCAACTCGGCCTGGCGATTGAGCGCGAGCACATCGTGCGTGAGCTTGGAGCGGCGGAAATCGAACAGGATGCGCCAGTTGGCCGTCTCTTCGGCCAGCGCCAGCGCGCGCCGGGTCAGGTCCCGGCTGGCGTTTTCAGCCAGGGTTCCGTTCGGCGCGGCCCACACGATGCCACCTTCCAGCCATACATCTCGCTCAGCAGTCATGAATGAATCGCCAACTTCCTGATTCAATTGTCGTAAAAAACTCCACAGTCGCTATGTTTCAACATCGGCTGCCATGGTTTATGCCGGGAACGTTGGTCATGACGTGTAGGGAGTTCTTGCATGGAGCGCTGCTGCAAGCGCAATGTATCGGCATCGGGCAGCCAGGCCAGGTGGGGGTTTGCGCGCACACATGTTGACCACCGTATTCGTAGCCGATGACCACGCGATCGTTCGCGATGGACTGGTGTCGTTGCTGCATGCGAACGGGCTCGAGGTGGTCGGCACGGCGGACAACGGCCGCAATGCGGTGGACGAAGTGCTGCGCCTCGCGCCACGCGTCGTCGTAATGGATATCTCGATGCCAGACCTGAACGGCATCGACGCGGCGCGCGAGATCCGCGCCAGCCTGCCTGATGTGGGCATCGTCATACTGACCATGCATTCCAGCGCGGAATACGTGTTCGAAGCGCTGGAAGCCGGCGTGCGCGGCTACCTGCTCAAGGAATCGGCCAGCGTGGAAATCATCGACGCAGTGCGCGCGCTGGAGCAGGGCCGCCGATACCTAAGCCGAAAGGTCGCGGAAATCGTCGCTGACGGCATCGGCGAACGCGCCGGCGCTGCAGTGCTCGATTCCCTCAGCAAGCGCGAGCGCGAGGTGCTGCGGCTGGTCGTCGACGGCTACTCGAGCACGAAGATCGGCGCGCTGCTGCACCTGTCCCCGAAGACCATCGACAGCTACCGCAGCCGCCTGATGCACAAGCTGCGCGTCAACCAGCTCGCGGGCCTGGTGAAGTTCGCCGTGCAACACGGCCTGACCGCGGCGGATTAGCCGTCACGCACATCGATGCCACGCCGCGCTGAAAAAGTCGATTGGTCCGCTTCGGTCGAAGCCATCGTCAGGCGCGCGCCGAAATCCGGCGTCGGCACGGATTCGCTCGGCGCGCAGATCCGATTGCTCGCGCTGCTGGGCTCGGCTGCGCCGCTGAACGTGTTGCTCGACGGATTGGCGACCTACGTAGAGACTTGGGCCGATGGCATGCTCTGCAGCGTCATGCTCGCCGACGCCAGCGACGGCATGCTGCGCCCCGCTGCGGCCCCCAGTCTGCATGCCGACTACGTGAGGGCCATCGATCCGGTGCCGATCGGCGATGGGTCCGGTTCATGCGGCACGGCGGCGGCGCGGCGTGAGCTGGTCGTCGTCGAGGACGTCGAACGCTCCGCCCTGTGGGAAGGATTCGCCTCGATTGCCATTGCGCACGGGCTGCGCGCCTGCTGGTCGATGCCGGTGTTCGACGCGGACAACGCCCTGCTCGCCACGCTTGCGATCTACTACCGCACGCCGCGCAAGCCCTCGACAGAAGAACTCGAACTGATCCAGTTTGCCGCGCTGCTGGCCTCGTTCGTCATCCAGCGCCACCGCGACGGGCAGCGCCTGCGTGCGAGCGAGGAGCGCCTCGGAGCGGCCGTCTGGGGCACCGAGATCGGCCTGTGGGAATACTTTGCCGATGGCACCTGCCGGTGGTTCGACGCCTGGTCCGCGCAATTCGGCATCGATCCACACCTGGGCAAGGAGGCGATCACCGCATGGCGCAAGCTGGTCCATCCCGACGACGGCTCACGTTTCGATGCTTCCGACGAACTTTGCCAACGCCCGGGTACCGATCATTACTCTGTGGACTATCGCATTCGCACGCTCGATGGCGACTGGCGCTGGATACACGAGCGTGGCAAGGTCACGGCGCGCGCCAGCGACGGCACCGCGGCCAGCTATGTCGGTGTCTGCATCGATGTCGATGAAATGAAGTCCACGGCGGCGGCGCTGCGGCGTGCTGAAGACTTGCACTCGCTGACCGTCAACGCCGCGCGGCTGCCGATGTGGGAATACGACGTGCCGACCGACACGCTGCGCGGCAACCGCTACTGGCATCGCGCCGTGGGCTATGACCTCACCGAGGAGCAGGCCCGCACCCGCGCCGAGACCTGGCTTGGCGGCGTGCACCCGGACGACGTGCCGAAGCTCAGTCGCGTCATTGAATCAAACGCGACCGACCAGGCAGGTTTTTTCGAAAATGAATTTCGCATCCGGCTGCCCAATGGCGATTATCGCTGGCTGCTTGATCGTGCCCGCGTCGTCGAGAGCGGCCCCGATGGCAGGCCGTTGAAGGTCGTCGGTGTGGCGCTCGACATCGATGCGCGCAAGCGCATGGAACATTCAATGCGCGAGAGCGAAGCGCGCCTCGAGGCCGCGATCGGCGGTTCGGATATCGGCCTGTGGGATTGGCAGGTCGCCGCCGATTCGCTGGTGTGGTTGTCGGACTGGCCCCAGCGCCGCGGCATCAAGTCCACCATCGATCGCACGACAATGTCGGACCTGCTCGCCGTGGTACACCCGGACGATCGCCAACGGCTCATCGACGATGTCGTCCAGGTCACCGGTTCAGGGCGCGGCTCGATCGAGACCGAGTATCGCTTCCGTTCGGTGCGCGGCGAATACCTGTGGCTGCAGACGCGCGCGCGCGTCCTCGAGCGCGCAGCGGACGGTCGCGCGAAACGCGTGGTCGGCGCCTGCATCGACGTGAACCAGCGCCGACAGGCCGAAGAACAGCTGCGCACGCAGGCGAAGATCCTCGACACGATGAACGAGGGTGTCGTACTGATCAACCCAGCCGGCTGCATCGAACTGACGAATCCGGCCTTCGATCGCATGTTCGGCCGCGAGCCTGGACAACACCTCGGCAGGCCATTGCGCCGCCTGCTCGCCAATGCCCTGGCCAATGGCGGGCAGGAAGGCGCAGGGCCGTTGGAAATAGACCGCCTCATGAAGCGCTTTGCGGGAAGATCGAACCGCGGCGACGTGCTGTTCCGCCGCGCCGACGGCAGCGAATTCACCGGCGAAGTGATCGCGGAAGCGATCGGGCTCGCGAGCGGCCAGAAGTGGCTGCTGGTCGTCCAGGATGTATCCGAGCGCAAGCAGCTTGAACGCGAGGTGCTCGACATCGCCAATCGCGAACGCCATCGACTCGGCACGGACCTGCACGACGGGCTGGGGCAGGAACTGACGGGCGTGGCGTTGATGTTGCGCAGTGTCTCGACCCGTCTCGGACGTGAGTCGCCCGTTGCCGTGCCGCAGATCGATGGCATCGTCGGGCTCGTCAACCACGCAATCGAGAGCACGCGTGCGATGGCGCGTGGACTCGCGCCGGTCTCGATCGACCAGGGTGGTTTGGGTTCCGCGCTCGCGGAGCTGACCAGTCGGTCGCGCGCGGCCTACGGCGTGCAGGTGCGGCTGCGCCGCACCGCGTCGGCCGACCTGCAGATTGCCGAGGACACGGCAATCCACCTGTATCGCATTACGCAGGAAGCAATCAACAACTCAATCCGCCACGGCCGCGCCGCGCGTGTGCAGGTGACGCTGCGCGAACGCGCCGGCCGCCTCGAACTGTCGGTCAGCGATGATGGAGTCGGACTGGCCGAAGGTCATGCGCAAGGCCGTGGCATGGGCCTCAAGATCATGCGTTATCGCGCGCGCATGATCGGCGGCACGATCGAGATCCGCCGCCGGCGCGTCGGCGGTACGCGCGTCAAGTGCGTGTGCTTGCCGGGGCAGGGGGCTTGGGCCTAGTCTCTTTCACGGCGCGGCATTGCTCTGCAACGCCTTCGCGAATCAGTTCAGCGAGCCGCAGCGCGCCGGGCCCGGCGTAGTCACGATCGGCATAGACCAGGTACAACTCGGCCAAGCGCTCCTTGCCTTCGCGCATCGGCAATTGCTTGAGCTCGCCGCGCTCCAGTTCATCGCGGATCGTGTCATCGGCATACCAGGCAAATCCGAGGCCCTTGCTCGCGGCATGGATCGACGTGGCTTTCTGGCTCATGGTCCAGCTTTGCTCCGCACCCAGCCAGCTGCCGCTGCGCCGCCGGCTGCCTGAATCGCGGATGATCAGGTGGCGGTGGCGCCGCAGGTCCTGCAACGTTAGTTCGCGCCCGAGCTGGTGCAGTGGATGATCCGGATGTGCGACCGGGATGAAACGCAGCCGCATCAGCGGATCGCCGGTAAAGCCCGCCGGAATCTGCGAGCAGATCGCGAGATCCACGCGTCGCTCCTGCAGCGCTTCGTCGGTGCCGCCGAGGACGGTTTCGTAGAGTTCCAGCCGCGTCAGCGGCCGCTCCTCGCCGAATCGCGCGCAGCATTGCAGCAGCAGCCAGGTCGGGAAAATGATTTCCACCGCGATGCGCAGCTCCGACTCCCAGCCCGCGGCCAGGCTCCCCGCGGCCCCCTCGAGAGCGCTGGCTTCCTCGAGCAATGACTTGGCGCGCCGGTATAGAACTTCACCGCCGGGAGTCAGCTTCGCCTTGCGCCCCACCACCTTGAACGCCTTGACGCCCAGGAGGGATTCAAGTTTCTGGACGGCATAGGTGACGCTCGACTGGCTCTTGTGCAGCGCTGTCGCGGCCTGCGCATAGCCGCCGGCATCCACGACAGCAATCAGGGATCGCCACTGCTCCAGCGTGATACGTGCGTGCTGTGACATTGATCCAATTAATAGATAGGTAGACGCGAAACATTATGCTTTTTTATCAGTTTAATCAATAGTTCAATGGCACATCGAAACGAGGAGATGTGCCATGACGAACCTGCTCCAGATCAACACCAGCATTTACAACGGCAGCGGACAGTCGAGCCAGCTGGCCCGCCAATTCGTTGCCGCCTACCGCGCCAGTCACGCGGATACGCAGCTTCGTGTGCGCGATGTGGCCGCCGCGGAATTTGTGCCGCACCTCGATGCCGAGCGCTTCGGCGCGTTCATCGCGAAGGCCGATGAGCGAAACGCTGAACAACACGCCGTCGTCGAATATTCCGACATGCTGATCGGCGAATTGAAGCAGGCCGATGTCATCGTGATCGGGCTTCCCATGTACAACTTCGGCGTGCCCTCGCAGCTCAAGGCCTATTTCGATCACATTGCCCGCGCCGGTGTCACCTTCAAGTACACCGACAAGGGGCCGGTAGGATTGCTCACCGGCAAGAAGGCCTACGTGTTCGCCACGCGCGGCGGCGTCTATGCTGGCACGGCACTCGATACGCAGACGAGCTACGTGCGCGATTTCCTGCGCTTCGTCGGCATCGACGACGTGAATTTCATCTACGCCGAGGGCCTGGCGATGAGTGCGCAGAACAAGCAGGATGTGCTGGCGCGCGCATCGGCCGAGATCGAGCGAATCGCTGCTTGAACAGCCAGGACGATTTTCCAGGAGACATGCCATGACGACCCGCAACCTTGTGCAGATCATCGAATCGATCGCGACCGCCGATGGCGCCGGCGTCAAACTGCGCCGGAGCCTGGGCAGCCAGCGCGGCGTGCACGTCGATCCATTCCTGATGCTCGACGAGTTCTATTCGGACGATCCGGATGACTACATGGGCGGCTTCCCGGCGCACCCGCATCGCGGCTTCGAGACGGTCACGTACATGATCGATGGCCACATGCGCCACGAGGATCACATGGGCAACCGCGGTGACCTCGGTCCGGGCGACGTGCAGTGGATGACCGCTGCGCGCGGCATCATCCATTCGGAGATGCCGCAGCAGAGCGAGGGCCGCATGCGCGGCTTC
>JBOHZW010000275.1:0-2586 GCA_050738715.1 Steroidobacteraceae bacterium
CCTGGAAATGGATGCACAGATGCGCACGCGCGTAGTCGCAACGGACGTCGCGCCGCTCGCACTCGGGCCCTACACCGAATCGGAAACGCTGGTCACGTCGGAAGGCGAACTGACGGGCTACACGTTCGACAGCCGCACGGATGCCGACGTCGACGATGCGTTCGGCAAAGGCAAGGCCGTCGTATTGAGCGGTCATTCCGCTGCGGTCACGAAGCGCGTCGAGATCACCGCGTACGCGGCGCATCCGGGCTGGCTGTTCATGCGTGCGCGGTACACAAACGGCGGCACAACACCGATCGACGTGCGCGGCTATGTCAGCAACCGCTACGAATTCGAGCCGGCCAAGGGCCAGCCCGAACCGGCGTTCTGGTCGTACCAGAGCGCGTCGTACGAGAACCGCCCCAACTGGTTGCTGCCCGTTACGCCGGGATATGCGCGCGGCAATTATCTCGGCATGAACTCTGACGACTACGGTGGCGGCACGCCAGTGCTGGATGTGTGGAGGCGCGATGTGGGCGTGGCAATCGGCCACGTCGAGCTGGTGCCAAAGCTGGTGTCGCTGCCGCTGCAACGCGCCCACGCCGGCAACGCGCAGCTCGGCATGAGCGTGCAGCGTGAGATGACGCTGGCGCCAGGCGCAAGCTTCGACACGATCCGCAGTTTCGTCAGCGTGCACCACGGCGATCATTTCGCCACGCTCCGTGCCTACAGCGGACTCATGCAGTCGCAAGGCCTTAAGGTCAATACGACGCCGGCCGATGCGTTCGAACCGACGTGGTGCGCGTGGGGTTACGGGCGCGAGTTCACGCCAGAGCAGGTCATCGATTCGCTCCCGGTCGTGAAGCAGCTCGGCTTCCGCTGGGCCGTGCTCGACGATGGCTGGCAGGTCGCGCAAGGCGACTGGACGCCGACGCCGAAGAAGTTTCCAAACGGCGATGCCGACATGAAGGCGATGGTGGCGCGCATCCACGCCGCCGGCATGAAGGCACAATTGTGGTGGGCGCCGCTCGCGGCCGATCCCGGTTCGCGCACCGACCGCATGCACCACGACTGGTTGCTGCAGAATTCCGATGGCACGCCGCGCCGCATCAGCTACTGGAATTCAAATTACCTGTGCCCCGCCTATGGACCGGTGCAGGATGACGCCGCGGCGTTCGTGCGCAAGGCGCTCGGTGAATGGGGTTTCGATGGATTGAAAATCGACGGCCAGCACCTGAATGCCGCGCCGCCCTGCTTCAACAAGGCGCACGGACACGCTACCCCGGAGGAAGCGGCCGAACGCGTGCCCGAATTTTTCAAGGCCGTGTGGAACGCGGCGCAGCAGGTGCATCCCGGCGCCGTGATCGAAATCTGTCCCTGCGGCACCGGCTATTCGTTCTTCACGATGCCCTACCTCAACATGACCGTCGCCTCCGACCCGGAGAGTTCGTGGCAGGTGCGGCTGAAGGGCAAGACGCTGAAGGCCTTGCTCGGCGACCGCAGCGCCTACTTCGGCGACTTCGTCGAGCTCAGCGACGGCGCCACCGATTTCGCCTCGAGCTTCGGTGTCGGCGCCATCATCGGCAGCAACTTTGCCTGGCCCGGCGCGCCGGGACAAAAAGACCCCAAGCTCTTGCTGACACCCGAGCGGCAGGTGTTGTGGGCCAAGTGGGTCAAGCTGTTCAACAAGCAGCGGCTTGTCGACGGCGAATACCTGGGTACTTTGTACGACATCGGCTTCGACGTGCCCGAGACGCACGCCATCGCCAAGGGCAAGTCGATGTACTACGCGTTCTACGCGCCGCAGTTCAGCGGCAGCGTGCAACTGCGCGGCCTGCAGCCTGGTCGCTATCGCATTCGCGATTACGTGAACGATCGCGATCTGGGCGAGGTCAATGCGCCTGGAGCAACGCTCGCGGTGAAGTTCGAGCACTCACTGCTGATCGAGGCGCTCCCGCAACAGCCGTAGCGCGTTGTTGCGATAAATCTTCAGCAATACCGCGTTCGGCAGGTTCATGCCGTAACCGCGCCACCATTCGGCATCGGCCGGCCAGAACCATTCATCCTCGGTCTCGAGCTGCCGCACGTGCGCGAGGTACATGTCTTGAGTCGGATCGTTATCGGTCCCGAACAGGATGCGGTCGGAATACCTGATGAAGAACTTGCGGGCCGTGAATGGCTGGCGCGCCAGCTCCCACATCCGAGCGGCGAAATCGACCTGCACGTTCGGATACTTGTCGAGCAACGCGCCGACGCGCTGCAGGTCGTTGGCCAGATTAAAGGCGTGCACCGCAACGAAGCGAGTGTGCGGATGGCGCGCAATCACTTTCTCGAAGCGCGCCAGCATGCCCTCGAAACCCGGCGTGCCCTTTCCGTACAGCGACCAGTTGGCTGAACGGCGCAGGTCGTTGCGCTCGTCGGCCGGCTGGTAGAACTCGGCCGGTTCGGCGATGTGCACGAACACGGGCAGCTGCAGTTTCCCGGCTTCATCCCACAGTGCGTCGAAGCGCTCGTCGTCGATGTAGTACGACTGGCTGCCGACGTGCACGAGGCCAAATCCCTTGTCAGTGAGTTCGCCCAGGCCCCGCGCGCCGGCGCGCACATCCT
>JBOHZW010000276.1:0-1591 GCA_050738715.1 Steroidobacteraceae bacterium
GAGCTGATCTTCGCCCTGCAGAGCTACTGGTCGCGGCACGGCTGTGTGATCTTGCAGCCCTACGACATGGAAGTCGGCGCCGGCACCTTCCACACCGCCACGTTCCTGCGCTCGATCGGTCCCGAACCCTGGGCTGCCGCGTACGTGCAACCTTCGCGTCGCCCGACCGATGGCCGCTATGGCGACAACCCGTTCCGTCTGCAGCACTACTACCAGTTCCAGGTACTGATCAAACCGTCGCCGGCTGACATGCTCGAGCTTTATCTCGGGAGCCTTGCGGCCGTGGGTTTCGATCCGCTCGTCAACGACATCCGTTTCGTCGAGGACAACTGGGAATCGCCCACGCTCGGCGCGTGGGGACTGGGCTGGGAAGTGTGGCTGAACGGCATGGAGATCAGCCAGTTCACCTACTTCCAGCAGGTTGGCGGACTTGACTGCCGCCCGGTGAGCGGCGAAATCACCTACGGACTCGAGCGGCTCGCGATGTACCTGCAGGATGTCGAGAGCGTGTTCGACATCGTCTGGGCGGACGGGCCGCAAGGCCGCGTGACGTATCGCGACGTGTTCCACCAGAACGAAGTCGAGCAATCGAAGTACAACTTCGAGCACGCCGACACCGCGGTGCTGTTCAGGCATTTCGAACAACACGAGGCCGCGTGCAACTCGCTGCTCGCGCTGCCCGTGCCGCTGCCGTTGCCCGCGTACGAGCAGGTGCTGAAAGCCTCGCACACCTTCAATCTGCTGGATGCGCGCCGCGCGATTTCCGTGACCGAACGCGCGCGCTTCATCCTGCGCGTGCGCACGCTGGCGCGCGGCGTCGCGCAGGCCTACTACGCCAGCCGCGAAGCGCTTGGATTTCCGCTGCTCGCCAAGGCGCCCGCGGCGAGAACGCCCGCGGCGAAGGCGTCGGCATGAGCAGCGCCGATTTCCTGTTCGAGCTCGGCACCGAGGAACTGCCGCCGAAATCGCTCGCAACGCTCGAAGCCGCGCTGCGCGAGGGGATTGCCAGCGCGCTCACTGCGGCTGCGCTGAAACATGGCGCTATCGAATCGTTCGCGACGCCGCGCCGGCTGGCCGTGCGCGTGCGGCGGCTCGCCGCGCAG
The DNA here is from genome assembly GCA_050738715.1 of Steroidobacteraceae bacterium. Classification (GTDB taxonomy): domain Bacteria; phylum Pseudomonadota; class Gammaproteobacteria; order Steroidobacterales; family Steroidobacteraceae; genus FEN-1191. The sequence goes on from JBOHZW010000276.1 coordinate 1,104, forward strand.
CAACCATTGCAACAGATCCGCCGCCGTGGTCCACCGGTACGCACCGCGTTTGATGGGACCGGTGCGTCGACGCGCGCTGCGCAGGCTTTCGCCGAGAGTTGCGGCGTGCCGCTCGAATCGCTTGGGCGAGAGCAAGATGAAAAAGGCAACGAGTACCTTTGCTACTCCGGCAGCAAACCGGGTGCCGCGACGGTGACGCTGCTGCCGGGCATGCTGGCCGCGGCCCTCGATGCGCTGCCGATCCCCAAGCGCATGCGTTGGGGCGGGGGCGATGCGCAGTTCGTGCGTCCGGTCCATTGGCTCGTGATGCTGTATGGCGCGGAGATCGTGCCTGCCACGCTATTGGGCGTGGCCGCCGGCCGCGCGACGCGCGGACATCGTTTCCACGCGCCGCGCGAACTGCCGCTGCGCGCCCCGGCGAGCTACGAGAAGACCTTGCTCTCCCGGGGCAAGGTGATTGCCAGTTTTGCGGAGCGGCGTGAACGCAT
>JBOHZW010000277.1:0-1734 GCA_050738715.1 Steroidobacteraceae bacterium
CGACAAGATCGTGGCGCTCTATGCCGAGGACGCGATCATGATGCCGCCCGATTACACTTCGCTGAAGGGTCACGCGGCCATGAAGCAGTACCTGACCACCGACATGGCGGCCGCTAAAGCGGCCGGGGTCAGCTTCGCGCTTGACACGGACGCTGGCGGGGTTTCGGGTGACCTTGGCTGGCACTCCGGCACGTTCCACGTGGCCGGCGCGAATGGCGCCAGCGTCGCCACGGGTAAGTATGTTGAGGTGTGGCGCAAGGCCGACGGCAAATGGCTGATCATCAAGGACATCTGGAACAACGACGCACCGGCTGCCGCTGCGCCCGCGCCGGCGCCCGCTGCGCCCGCGAAGAAGAAGTAGTCCCGCGCCCCGGCCCGGCCCTCAAGGCTCGAGGTAGGCGTAGCCGTCGAGCTCCTGCTCGTAGAAGCGCTTCAACGCCTGGCTTTCCGGCACGGTCATGCGCCCTTCGCGCACGGCGCGTTCGCAGTCGCGCGCCAACGCGGGCGCCAGCTCGGCGATGTCGTATTCCATGTACTCGAGCACCTTGTTGGCCGTGTCGCCTTTGACGACTTCCTCGATCCACCAGCCGCCTTCCTCGTGCAGCTTGATGTGCACGACGTGCGTATCACCGAACAGGTTGTGCAGGTCGCCGAGCGTTTCCTGGTAGGCGCCCACCAGGAAGGCCGCCAGGTAGTAGTCCTCGCCGGGCTTGAGCTCATGGAGCTCCAGCGTGCGCTTGGTTTCGCGGCGGGAAACAAAACGGTTGATGCGTCCGTCCGAATCGCAGGTGATGTCGGCCAGCACACCGTTGCGCGAGGGCCGTTCCTGCAAGCGGTGGATCGGCATGATCGGGAACAACTGGTCGATCGCCCAGCTGTCCGGGAGCGATTGGAACAGCGAGAAGTTGCAGAAATAGATGTCGGCCAGCACATCTTCCAGTTCCTCAAGTTCCTCGGGAACCTGGTCGAGCTTGCGGCAGCAGTCGCTGATGCGTCCGCAGGCCGCCCAGTACAGCCGCTCGACCAGGCCGCGCTGCTCGAGGGTCAGGAGTCCCAGGTTGAACATCTGCAAGGCTTCGTCGCGCGCGGTCTGCGCGTCGTGGTAGCACTCGACCAGGCGCCGTTCGTTGATCGTGCGCAGTGCGTCGTACAGGTCGCGAATCGGCTGCGGCACGCCTTTCCCTTGAGGTTTGGACTCGTCGGGGCCGATCCCGAACCTGTCGAGGCGCGAACTGCCGAGCGTGTTGAAGATCAGCACGCTGTGGTGGGCGGCGATCGCGCGTCCCGATTCGCTGATGATCATCGGATGATCGACACAGCGCGCATTGCAGACGCTGGCGACCCGATACACCACGTCGTTGGCGTATTCATCGAGCGTGTAGTTCATCGACGAGGCGTAGTTGGTATTTGTACCGTCGTAGTCGATGCCGAGTCCGCCGCCGACGTCGATGTACTCCAGACCCGCACCGGCCAGCTTCAGTTCGGCGTAAACATGCGCCAACTCGTTGATTGCATCCTTGACGCGGCGGATGTCCTGCAACTGGCTGCCGGGATGGCAATGCACGAGCTTCAGGCAGTCTTCCATGCCCTGTGCGCGCAGCGTGGCCAGCAGTTCGATGATCTCGGTGACGAACAGGCCGAACTTCGATTTTTCGCCGGCTGAGTCGCGCCAGCGCCCCGATCCTTCGCTCGCCAGCTTGACGCGCACCCCGATTCGCGGCCGTACGCCATAGG
>JBOHZW010000278.1:0-4274 GCA_050738715.1 Steroidobacteraceae bacterium
GGCCCGAGATGATCAGTGGCGTGCGCGCCTCGTCGATCAGGATCGAGTCGACCTCGTCGACGATCGCGTAGCTGAGCGGTCGCTGCACGCGCTCCTCGAGCCGGAAGGCGAGGTTGTCGCGCAGGTAATCGAAGCCGAATTCGTTGTTGGTGCCGAAGGTGATGTCGCAGGCATAGGCGGCGCGTTTCTCGTTCGATTCCTGCTGGCCCTTGATCACGCCGACCGTCAACCCAAGGAATTTGTAGACCGGGCCCATCCAGTCCGCGTCGCGCTGTGCCAGGTATTCGTTGACCGTGACCACGTGCACGCCGTGTCCAGGCAGCGCATTGAGATAGGCCGGGAGCGTTGCGACCAGTGTCTTGCCTTCGCCGGTGCGCATCTCGGCGATCTTGCCTTCATGCAGCGCGATGCCGCCGACGAGCTGCACATCGAAATGACGCATCTTCAGCACGCGGCGCGCCGCTTCGCGCACGACCGCAAAGGCTTCCGGCTGCAGCTCATCGAGCGTGGCGCCGTTGGTGATGCGGGTACGAAACTCGTCGGTCTTCGCGCGCAGCTGCGCGTCGCTGAGCGCGGTGATCTGCGCCTCCAAGCCAGAGGAGGCGCGCACCGCGCGGCCGTAGCTCCTGACGAGCCGCTCGTTGCGGCTCCCAAACACACGCGTCAGGGCCTTAAGCACTTAAAAAATCCTTGCAAATCAATCTGGATGCCCCGGCGTTGGCAGGCGGCCCTCGTAAAGGAACCGCGCATTGTACGGATAGATGGAGCGCGGAGGAATTTGTTCAAGGCACGCCATGCGCGCATGGCCGGCCGGCGGCATACGCTCGAATGGGCTTGACGCCGGTGCTGATTTCATTATGATATCACTATAGTATCAATCAGAAGAAGAGAGCGCCCCATGCCCAGCCAACCTGTCCGCATCCGCACCCCCGAGATCGCCGCACGCTCGATGAGCGGCTGGCCGATGCTGTGTTTCAACTTGCTGCTGCTGGTCGGTGCGCCGCTGGCCATCGTGCTGATCGCCACACGCGATGCCACGGCAGCCGGCGTTCCACTGATACTCGGTTGTGTGCTGCTGCTGTTCGTCGCGGTATTCCTGCTGTTTGGATATTTCACGCTGCAACCCAACGAAGCGCGGGTGCAGATCCTGTTTGGCGCCTACAAAGGCACCGTGCGCAGCAACGGCTTCCACTGGGCCAATCCGCTGCTGGCGCGCCATCGCGGATATGTGCCGGGGAAATCAGGCCGCGACGCGGCATCATCAGGCCGTGCTTCGCGCGCGAGCGGCGGCGCCAGTTCGCCGCTGGCTTCCTACCGGGCACTGAGCACGAAGCTCTCGCTGCGCACCCGCAACTTCAGCAGCGATACGCTCAAGGTCAATGACAAGCGCGGAAATCCGGTCGAAATCGCCGCGGTCGTCGTCTGGCGCATCGAAGACACCGCGCAGGCGGTGTTCGATGTCGATGACTACTCGAGCTATGTCGAGGTACAGAGCGAATCCGCGATCCGCAGCATTGCCAGCCGCTACGCATACGACAACGGCGAAGAGCACGAACTGACGCTGCGCGGCGGTTCCGATGAAGTCGCGCATGCGCTGAAGGAGGAACTGCAGGTGCGGCTCGCGACCGCGGGCGTCGTGGTCGAGGAAGCGCGGCTGACGCATCTCGCATATGCGCCGGAAATTGCGCCGGCGATGCTGCGCCGGCAGCAGGCCGAAGCGATGATCGCGGCGCGCCAGATCATCGTGCACAACGCGGTGGGCATGGTGCACATGGCCCTGCGCGAACTCGACGAGCAGCACATGGTCCAGCTCGACGAGGAGCGCAAGGCCGCGATGGTCAGCAACCTGCTGGTCGTGCTGTGCGGCACGAACGAGGCTTCGCCGGTCATCAACACCGGCACGCTCTACACCTGATCGTGAGTTCGGAGCAGCGCAAGGCATTCCTGCTGCGGGTATCTCCCGACCTGTGGAAAGACCTGGAGAAGTGGGCGGCCGACGACTTGCGCAGCATCAATTCGCAGATTGAATTCCTGCTGCGGCAGTCGGTCGCGCGCCGCAAGGGCACTGACCGGCACGGCCCCGCCAGCTAACTGCGACGCGCCACCCCACGACCGGCAGCTCAACGGGCATTTGACACGCGCGGATTGTGCGGGCGTGCGCGTCATTCACATCCAAAATGTATTGGAGGGCACCAGAGTCTGGGCGTCCCCGCGATGCAGTGCGACGATTAATTTCGCGTTGCGGCAACAAGCCGTCGCGCACGCGAGGGCAAGGCTCGCCACGCGAGCTTGCCCGCCCAGCGTGCCCGACAACATTTTGGATGTGAATGACGCGCGCGACAGCGCGATGCGTCAATGCCCGATAAACGCCATCGGATCGATCTGGCGTCCGTCTCGCAGCACTTCGAAGTGCACGTGCGGGCCGGTCGAGCGGCCTGTGGATCCGACCACGGCAATCGCCTGCCCGCGCTGCACGGTGTCGCCCGCTGACACCATGACGCGCGAGTTGTGCGCGTAACGGGTGACGAAACCATTGCCGTGGTTCACTTCGACGAGTACGCCGTAGCCTTCGCGCGGGCCGGCCCAGGTGACGACGCCCTGCCCCACGGCCAGCACGTCAGTGCCGGCATCGCTGGCGAAGTCGAGTCCCTTGTGGAAGGCCTCTTCGCCATTGAAAGGATCCATTCGTTCGCCAAAATACGAGGAAATATAGCCCGACAACACTGGCTTGCCGGTCGGTCGGATCTCAGCCGACAGCTGGTGTCCGAGCAGCACGTTCTCCAGCGCCGAGAACTGCGTGGTGCGGAAATCGAGGCGCTGGTCGAAACTGTCGATCATCGCGGCCAGGTCCGGCACTTCCGCGCCGCGGCCGCCGCCGCTTTCCGGACCGCCCACCGCCGGCTCGTGGTCGAAGTCGAATTCACGGCTGCTGATGTTCGCGATCTGCGTGAGCCGCTTGCCGAGTGAATCGAGGCGGATCATGTGCGCATCGAGCATGCCGAGTTTCATTGCCAGGCCATCGATGCGTTGCTGCACACGTGTCTTCAAGTCAGCGAGATCGGAGCGCTGCTGCGAAATCGCCGCCGGACCGCTCAAGGCCCCGATGCCGCCGCCCTTCAATCCCAGTTTGACGCCGGCGGCGAACACGCCGGCCAGAACGGCGAGACTGGCAATGCCAATCAAGGTCATCGTCAGCGGATGTGACAGATTCAGGTGGCGCGCCTTGCCCTCGCGGCGCGAGAAGAAAATGAGATTCACGCGTGGCGTCGTCCGTTGCTGGCTGCGGGCTGCGGGCTCTGGGCTTGAAGGGTAGGCAACCCAGTTATCATGGCGTTCCCGCGGGTGGTTCCGTGGCTGCGCGAGACTATGCCCAAGAACCCCCCCCAAGACAAGAAGACAGATCGCAAAAGGGCCTTCAGAGCTACCCGAACGTCCGCGCACGGCCGGCAGCGCGCTGCGCCGCAGGCCCTCGGCGACATTATGAAAAAGCAGGGCTGGATTGCCGGCCTTTCGCGTGCACACGACGAGAACCAGGCCCTGTTGGCGCACGTTCTGGAAATGCTTCCCGAAGAGCTGCGTCGCTCGCTCGTCGGGGTTACCCACCAGGGCGGGCAGTTGACGGTGCTGGCCTCGACGGCCGCGTGGTGCAGCCGGATACGCTACGCGCTGGCCGCTCTCGATCCGCAAAGCGTCGCGGGGCGATCGGATATTGTCAAAGTGGTCGTACGCGTCTTGCCGGCGGGACGCGCGCGCGCGCGGTAGTCAGCTCGCGAAGTTCAGGACGCGAGCGCGGTTGCCGGAATCGTCAGCGCCTGCACGTATGAAATCGGCGCCTGATCGGGCCGCTCGAACACGACCTCTTCCCACGCCTCCGAATCCGCCTGCAAGGTGCGCAGCAGCAGGTTGTTCAGGCCGTGCCCCGATTTGTGGCCGCTGAACTCACCAATCAGGCTGTGGCCGAGCAGGTACAGGTCGCCGATCGCGTCGAGGATCTTGTGCTTGACGAATTCGTCCTCATAGCGCAATCCGCCTTCGTTGAGCACGCGCGATTCATCGAGCACGATGGCGTTGTCGAGCGTGCCACCGAGCGCGAGGTTGCGCGAGCGCAGCATTTCCAGGTCGCGCATGAAACCGAATGTACGCGCGCGGCTGATTTCCTTGAGGAACGCCGTAGTGGAGAAATCCATCGTGGCGCGCTGCAGCCGGCGCTTGAAGATCGGATGGTCGAATTCGATCTCGAAGTTGACGCGGAATCCCTCGTACGGATCAAACTG
>JBOHZW010000279.1:0-5350 GCA_050738715.1 Steroidobacteraceae bacterium
TAGATCAGCACGTTGGCGTCGACGGCTATGCCGACAGTCAGGATGATGCCCGCGATGCCCGGGAGCGACAGCGTCGCGCGCAACATCGACAGCAACGCCGTCAACAGCACGACATTGGCCAGCAGCACGAGGTTCGCGACCCAGCCGAAGCTGTGGTAGTACAGCGCCATGAATGCGAACACCGCCAGCGAGCCGATCAGCAGCGCCTGCACGCCCTTGCGGATGTTCTCGGCACCGAGGCTCGGGCCGATCGTGCGCTCCTCCACCGCGAAGATGGGCGCCGACAGTGAACCGGAGCGCATCAGCAGCGCGAGTTCGCGCGCCTCGACCGCCTGCAGGCCGGTGATGCGGAACTGGTTGCTCAGCACGGATTGGATCGTCGCCAGGTTGATGACCTTTTCCGTCGTCACGTCATGCGTGGTCTTCTGGCCATCGACAACGCGCGTTTCGCGGCTCTTTTCGATGTAGACGACGGCCATGCGCTTCTTGACGTTCAGGCGCGTGGTTCGCAGCATCGAATCGCCGCCCTGCCCGTTGAGCGTGACGTTGACCTCCGGGCCTTCGTTGCCGGCGGTCGAAGTGGCGTTGGTGAGCTGGTCGCCGGTCGCGATCAGCTCGCGCTTCAGCAGCACCGGACGCCCCTCCATCTCATAGAGCTTGGAACCCAGCGGCGCGCGGCCGCGCTGCTTGGCCTCGACAGCGCTGTTTTGCGAATCCTCGAGCCTGAACTCGAGCGTCGCGACCTTGCCGAGGATGTCCTTCACCTCTGCGGAGTTCTGTATGCCCGGCAACTGCACGTTGATGCGATCAATGCCCTGTTGGGCCACGATCGGCTCGGAGACGCCGAGTTCATTGACGCGGTTCCGCAGCGTGGTGATGTTCTTCTGCAGCGCGTAGTCCTGGCGGTCCTTGACCTGCTTCGGACTCATTTCCATTTCGATGGTCGGCCCGGCGTCACTGCTCCCGACGCTGAAGCTCAGGTCGCCGTTCGCCTTGCGCAGCGCATCGCGCACTGCGCCCACGTCCGCCCCCGACGGCAGGCTCACGCGCAGCGCATTCGGGATGCTGCTCTTGCTGCCGGTGTACGTCGTGATGTCGGTAAACGGCAGGTTGGCGCCAGAGAGCGTGCGGCGGAACCCCTGGTCGTAGCTATCGAGCAACTGCGCCACGGCGCCATTCACATCGACCTGGTAGAGCAGGTACAGGCCGCCGCGCAGGTCCAGTCCCAGCGGCATCGGCCGCAGGCCAATCGTGCGCAGCAAGGGTGGCGCGCGCGACGCGGTCGTCAGTGCGTTCACGTAGTCGGTCGCGAGATTTTCATCGACGGTATCGCGCGCCTTTAACTGGTCGGACACGCTCGCGAAACGCACGAACAGCTTCCCGTCGTCGATGTACGAACTGCGAAACGCCGAGGCATGGCTGGTCAGTACCTGCTCGACGGCCTGCCGGGCAAAATTGTCCATCGGCAGCCGGTTCTTGCGCGCCACCTGCAGCGCCGGATCGGTGCCAAAGAAATTCGGCAGCGCGAACACCAGCGCCAGCAGCATGACCAGGCCGACCAGCGTGTACTTCCAGCGCGGATATTCCAACATCGATACTGTCTCAGGCGCCCTTCAGCGTTCCCTTGGGCATGAGCTGCGAGATCTGGCCGCGCTGCACGCGGATGCGCACGCCGTCGGCAATCTCGAGCGTGATGAAGCTCTCACCCACTTCGGTGATGCGGCCGAGGATGCCGCCGCTCGTCACGACTTCATCGCCGCTCTGCAGCTTGGAGAGCATCGCCTGCTGGTCCTTCATGCGCTTCTGCTGCGGACGGATCAGCATGAAATAGAAGATCGCGACGAACACCACGAGGATGACGATCTGGCTGATGCCGGCGCCGCCGGGCGCCGCTGCGCTCTGCGCATAGGCAGGTGAAATAAGAAAATCCATGGACTGACCCTTCGCTGTAAATCGCTCGAAAACGCCACGCATCCGGACACCCGGCTGCGAAAAAGCGCCGCATTATGCCACAGGCGGCCCGGCACGCCGCGGAATCGCCAAAATCCGGGCCGCCAGCGCACCGAAACTGCCGTCGGCGATGGCCGCCCGGATTCGCCGCATCAGGTCCAGGTAGTAGTGCAGGTTGTGCACCGTGCCGAGCCGCACGCCAAGGATTTCATTGCAGCGATCGAGGTGCCGCAGGTAGGCGCGTGAGTATTGCCTGCAGGTGCTGCAGGTGCATTCGGGGTCGAGTGGACCGGTGTCGCGCTGGTACTGGGCATTGCGGATGTTGATGATTCCTTCGCTCGTGAACAGGTGTCCGTTGCGGGCGTGGCGGGTCGGCATCACGCAGTCGAACATGTCGACGCCGCGCGCCACCGCGGCGATGATGTCGTGCGGGTAACCCACGCCCATCAAATAGCGCGGCCGGTCGGCGGGCATGAGCGGCAGCGTGTGCTCGAGCACGCGCAGTCGCTCCTCCTCGGGCTCACCGACGGCAAGGCCGCCAATCGCGAGTCCCTGCCAATCGAGTGCCGACAAGGCCTCCAGCGACGCCGTACGCAAAGTGAGATGCATACCTCCCTGCACGATGCCGAACAGATGACCGGGCGGCGCGTCGCGGTAATAGTGCGCGTGTCCGCGCGCGGCCCAGCGCATCGAGCGCTCCATCGAATCGCGCGCCTTCGTTTCGCTGGCCGGATACGCGGTGCAGTCATCGAAAGCCATCGCGATGTCGGATTGCAGCGCGCGCTGCACATCCATCGAGTCCTCGGGACTCATGTGCACTTCGGCGCCGTCGACCGGAGAGCGAAATCGCACGCCCTGCTCGCTGATCTGGCGGAGCTTGGCGAGGCTGAACACCTGGAACCCGCCCGAGTCGGTAAGGATCGGCCGCTTCCAGCCCATGAAGCCGTGCAGGCCGTGCGCATGCAGCGCGACAATCTGCGCGCCGGGACGGAGCGAGAGATGAAACGTGTTGCCGAGCACGATCTGCGCGCCCAACGCTTCGAGCTCTTCGGGCGTCATCGCCTTGACGGTGCCGTAGGTGCCGACCGGCATGAACGCGGGCGTGTCGACGCCGCCGTGCGGCAGATGCATGCAGCCGCAACGCGCGGCGCCGTGCGTGTGCAACAGCTCGAAGCGCAGCATCATGCGCGCACACCGTCGGCGGGCCAGATCAACATCGCGTCACCATAGCTGAAGAACCGATAGCGCTGCGCGATCGCGTGCTGGTAGGCGGACAGCACCGCTTCACGGCCCGCGTACGCGGCCACCAGCATCAGCAGCGTCGAACCCGGCAGGTGGAAGTTCGTCACGAGTCCATCGATGACGCGGAAGCTAAAACCCGGCGTGATGAACAGGCTTGTGTCGCCATGGCCGGCGTGAACCGGAGCGGCACCGTTGTCACTGACGTCCAACGCACTGGCCTCAAGCGCGCGCGCCACCGTCGTGCCCACCGCGATGACGCGACCGCCGGCACGGCGCGTGCGCGCAATCGCATCCGCGGTGTTTGCGGGAATCTCAAACCACTCTGCATGCATGTGGTGGTCTTCAAGGTTTTCACTCCGCACCGGGTGAAAAGTGCCGGCGCCTACATGGAGCGTCAGCTGCGCGCGCTCGACGCCGCGCGCCGCGAGGGCCGACAACAGCGGCGCATCGAAGTGCAGGCTGGCAGTCGGCGCGGCGACGGCACCGGGCACGCGCGCGAACAGGCTCTGGTAGCGTTCGTTGTCCTGTGCATCCGGCGAACGCGTGATGTACGGCGGCAAGGGCACCGCCCCACAGCGTTCGAAGAACTCGACTGCCGGCTGCGGCAGTTCCACTTCCCACAAGTCATCGCGCCGCGCGAGGAGGCGCACCGCACCACCCTCGGTCTGCAGCGCCTCACCCACGCGCAGTGGATTGCTGGCGCGCGTCTGCACCAGCGCAACGCGATCGCGCAACGCTCGCTCGAGAAAAATTTCGACGCGCCCCCCGCTCGCGCGCCGCGCCGCCAGGCGCGCCGGCAGGACGCGCGTGTCGTTGAACACCAGCAGGTCGCCCGGCGCCAGCAATGCGGGCAGCGTTGCGATCGCGTGGTCGGAGCAGCGGCCGTTTTTCCCGTCGAGCAGCAGCAGGCGGCTGGCCGAGCGCTGCGGCAGCGGCGCCTGCGCGATCAGCTCATCCGGCAAGACGTATTCGAAATCGCTGCGGCGCATTCCACGAATTGGTGGCCTCGCTCGGAGTCGAACCGAGATGGGCAAGCCCGGTCGATTTTGAGTCGACTGCGTCTACCAGTTCCGCCACGAGGCCGTAAGGCAATTCCGGTACGATACATGAATTCCAGTGATTGCAGGCCATCATGTCGAGCATCAAGTTCTGCAGCAATTGCGGCCACGCGGTCGTCCGGCAAGTGCCGCCCGGGGACCAGCTGCCGCGCGCGGTCTGCGAACACTGCGGCACCGTGCACTACGAAAATCCGCGCGTCGTCGTCGGCTGCGTGCCCGAATGGGAAGGCCGCATCCTGTTGTGCCGCCGCGCGATCGAACCACGGCGCGGATACTGGACTGCGCCTGCGGGCTTTCTCGAGATCGGTGAATCCATGCACGCGGCTGCGGCGCGCGAGACCACCGAGGAAGCGATGGCCGAAGTCGAGATCGGCTCGCTACTCAGCGTCGTCAATGTGCTGCACGCCGCGCAGGTGCACGTGATGTTTCGCGCGCGAATGCTGAATGCGCAACATGGCGCCGGCGTCGAGAGCCTCGAGACCGTGCTGGTCGAGGAGCAGGATATCCCGTGGTCCGACATCGCGTTCGCCAGCATCCACTTTGCGCTCGAGCGCTACCTGGCCGATCGCCGCGAACGGCGCGAACGCATCCACTTCCACGACATCGTGCATGCCTCGCCACGCCCGCGCACCTGAGGCCGGCCCCGCGCGCTACAGGGCCCAGGCCTTTTCGGTCAAAGCTCATGACATCGGCGGTGCTTGCGCTGGCGGTGACCTTTGGCACAATAGTGCGCCCTGTGCCGCGCGCAGGGCTTTCCCGCATCCGGAGCTTAAATGACCTTCGTCGTCACCGAAACCTGCATCAAGTGCAAATACATGGACTGCGTGGAAGTGTGTCCCGTGGATTGCTTCCATGTCGGGCCAAACTTCCTGGTCATCGATCCGGATGAATGCATCGACTGCACGCTGTGCGTCGCCGAGTGTCCGGTGAACGCGATTTTCGCGGAACTGGACGTGCCCGCCGGGCAGGAAAAGTACCTCGCGATCAATGCCGAGCTCTCGAAACAGTGGCCGGTCATCGCGAGCAAGATCCCGGAAATGGACGGCGCCGACCTGTGGGATGGCATTCCCGACAAGCTGCCGTTGCTCGATCGGGGAGAA
>JBOHZW010000280.1:0-1590 GCA_050738715.1 Steroidobacteraceae bacterium
AGGTAGGCCTGCACCAGTGGGTGCGCCTGGCTCGACACATCGGTGATGTGCAGCGCGGCGCGCGCGTCGTCGCCATTTCCTGCGCCCGCACCCGCGTCGCGGCTTTCGATGGTGCGGAAGTGCGGCAACACGTCGCTCCAGCCCCACCCTGAGTTGCCGAGTGCGCGCCAGTCATCGAAATCGGCGGGTTGGCCGCGCGCGTGGACCATCGCGTTGATCGAGCCGGATCCTCCCAGCACCTTGCCGCGCGGCCAGAAGCTGCGCACACCGCCGAGCCCGGGTTCGGGCTCGGCTTCGTACATCCAGTTCACCGCCGGATCGTTGAAGGTGCGCCCGTAACCGATCGGCACGCGTACCCAGAATCGCCGGTCGGACCCGCCCGCCTCGAGCAACAGCACGCGGTCGCGCCCACTCGCCGACAAGCGTTCGGCAACGACGCAGCCAGCCGTGCCGCCGCCGACGATGATGTAGTCGAATGATTCCACGTCCGGCCCTAAATGATCGGGTGCCCGGCCATTTCGAGATGCAGCTGCGTACCGCGATACGGATTGCGCAGTGCGACCTCCTCGTTCAACTCGACTCCCAGGCCCGGTTCGGTCGGCGGTATGACGAAGCCCTCGCTCCAGCGGATGGGCTTCTTCAGGATCTCGGCATGGAAGCCATCCCAGCGTTCGATGCTCTCGAGGATCAGGAAATTCGGGCTGCATGTAGCGAGCTGGATGTTCGCCGCGCCGACGATCGGTCCGCAATACAGGTGCGGCGCGATCTGCACGTGGTGCACTTCGGCCATTCCGGCGATTTTCTTCGCCTCGAGGATGCCACCGACGCGGCCAAGATTCATCTGCAGTATGGCGGCCGACCCGTGCCGCAGCAGTTGCGCAAAATCGTACTTGGTCGCGAGGCGTTCACCGGCGGCGATGGGAATGCGCGTGCCGCGCGCGACGCGCGCCATTTCCTCAGGCGCATCGGGCGGCACCGGTTCTTCGAACCACAACGGATCGTAGGGCTCGAGCCGCCGCGCGAGCCGGATCGCACCGGCCGCCGTCATCTGTCCGTGCGTGCCGAACAAAAGATCCGCCTTGCTGCCAACCGCCGCGCGCAACTGGCGCGCGAAGCGTTCCGACAAATCGAGTGCTGCGAGCGAGAGCTGCCTGCCGTCGAACGCCGAGTACGGCCCCACCGGATCGAACTTGATCGCCGTGAAGCCCTGCGCCACGCACTCGGCCGCACGCTCCGCGGAGAGATCGGGGTCCTGGTACACGTCGGTCTTGTCGCCGGGACGCGCATAGATGTACGTGTAGGAACGCAAGCGTTCATGCACGCGCCCGCCCAGCAGCTTGTAGACGGGTTGCCCGGCTTCCTTGCCGATGATGTCCCAGCAGGCCATTTCGAGGGAACTGAGTACGCCCATCAGGGCCAGGTCAGGGTGCTGCGTAAACCCCGCGGAGTAGACACGTCGCCACATCGTCTCGATGTCGTGTGGATCATTGCCCTGCAGGTAGCGCGAGAACACATCCTCGATCATTTTCACGACGACATCGGGATGGAACGGCAGGCAGTAAGCTTCGCCGATGCCGCTGACGTTGTTGC
>JBOHZW010000281.1:0-6123 GCA_050738715.1 Steroidobacteraceae bacterium
GCCATGCACCGCCCATTGCACCGCCTCCGCCCTGCCAGCTCACTTCCACCGGCGCCTTCTTCTGCTGAACGTCGACTTCAAATTGCTTCAACGCCATGTCGAAGTTGTCGACCATGTGGGCAGTGGCGGCGACATATCCCGCCCGCGCCTGCGCGCGCTGGTCGGCCGGACTGTCGACCCAGTTGGTGTCGCGCGTGCGTAGATCCGTGCCTCCGGCGCGCAACAGCAAAGAGCGGGACTTGGGCTCCACGACGGCGAGATCGACCAGCGTCGAGGCCTCATTGCGCGTGCCGTTGACGACGAAGGCGCCGATGATTGTCAGGTAGGTCCACGACTTGTTCAGATCGCTTTCATAGCCAATCTGGTCGTAGGAAACGAGCGCCAGCACGTCGACCTGATAGAGGCGCTGCAGGGACTCGAGACTGGCGCCGCCGGGCTGCAGGTAGTAGTCGGGAATGATCACGACGTTATTGATGAATCGGCGCGTCGAGAATCGGTCGGCGACGGACTGTAGTAACTCCTGCCGCTGCGCTGGGTCGGGACCTAAGCCGCTGCCGCCGTTGCGCGCGGGGAGGAATGCGAGGCCAACGCGCAGCGGCAGCGTCAACTGCGGCACGGAATTCTGCGTTGGCGGCGCCTCGCCTTTCGGATACAGGAACTCGACCAGGCTGGAGCTGCCGTCGGTGTGGCTGCGCCGTGCAGCGCAGGCGGAGCCGCAGCCCAACATGTCGAGCGATGTGCAGGCGGACAATTGCATCAGTAGCGATGCGAAGCAGGCAAGTCGGACTACCGGGCGCATGTCATTCTCCTTCGGGTTTACGAGCGCTGCGGACGCCTGTCCGCCACAACGCAAAACTAGCGGCCGCGCCTGCCTTTGCCACTTTTACCAACGTTGTGTCACGCTTTGACTCCGTAGTATTGCCAGGCGATACTTTATCCGTGTCGCAGGAAACCGGACTGCTGCTGGAACTGAAACAGGCGTTGCGCGCCCAGCGCCTGCACTACCGTGACGTAGCCCGTGCGTTGCGACTTAGCGAGGCCAGTGTCAAGCGCCTGTTTTCGCGCGGCGGCTTCACGCTCGAGCGGCTCGAGCGCTGCGCCGAGCTGGCCGGCGTCACGCTCTCCGACCTGGTCGAGCGCATGCAGCGTCGCGCGGGTGAGCCCGCCCGATTGACGCGGGCGCAGGAACAAGAGGTGGTGCGCGACCCGAAGCTGTTCCTGCTGACCTGGCTGCTGGTCAACCGCTGGAGCGTGGTGGCAATCAGCGCGACGTTCCAGTTTGGCGACGTCGAGCTGCAGCGGCTGCTGATCCGCCTCGACCGGCTGCGCATCATCGAACTGCAACCCGGCAATCGCAGCCGGCTGCTGGTCAATACGAACCTGGTCTGGCAACCGGGCGGTCCGATCATGCGTCACATGCAGCAAGTGCTGCTGCGCGAATACCTGCAGTCCGATTTTTCGCATCGTTACGCGGAAATCCGCTTCTTCGGCACGACGCTGTCGGAAGGTGCCATGGTGCGCGTGCAGAAGCTGGTGCAGAACTGCCAGCGCGACTGCATGGAAATCGCGGCGTCTGACGCGCGCCTGCCGCAGTCGCAACGCTACGGCAGCGCGCTGCTGCTGGCCTTCCGGCCCTGGCAATACAGCGGCTTCAGCCGCTACTTGCGCAAGGAGCCGAAACCCGCGCCCTGAACCCGCGCGCCTCTCGCAGGGATTAGTATGCACACATGAACGACTCGCTCCCTGCTACGCGCCAGGTGCTCAGCGTCGCGGCGCTGAACCGCGCCGCGCGCGCGCTCATCGAGGGCGGGTTTGGTGTCGTGTGGGTCGAGGGGGAGATCTCGAACTTCTCGCGGCCCGCATCGGGCCACTGGTACTTCACGCTGAAAGACCGCGAAGCGCAGCTGCGCTGCACGATGTGGCGGACGCGCAATCACCTGCTGCGTTTTGCGCCGCGCGACGGGCAGCTCGTGCAGGCGCGCGGCCGGGTCAGCCTCTATGAAGCGCGCGGGGAATTCCAGCTGGTCGTCGAGCATCTCGAAGACGCCGGCGCCGGCGCGTTGCAGCGCGCGTTCGAGGAACTGCGCGCGCGGCTTGGCGCCGAGGGCTTGTTTGCCGCCGAGCGAAAGCGGGCGCTGCCGGTTGCGGCGGCGACTGTCGGCGTAATCACCTCGCCTACCGGCGCGGCGTTGCGCGACATCCTTCACGTGCTGGCGCAACGTTTTCCGGCTGCGCGCGTCATCGTCTACCCGGTGCCGGTCCAGGGAGCGGCTGCGGCGCCGGCTGTGGCCGCTGCGCTCGACCTCGCCGGCGAACGCGCCGAGTGCGACGTGCTGATTGTCGCGCGCGGCGGGGGCTCGATCGAAGACCTGTGGGCCTTCAACGACGAACGTGTTGCGCGCGCCATTGCCCGCTGCGCCGTGCCGGTGATCGCAGGCATCGGCCATGAAACCGACGTGACGATTGCCGACTTCGCCGCCGATATGCGCGCACCGACGCCCACTGCGGCTGCGCAGATGGCGGTGCCCGACCGACGCGTCTGGTTGCAGCGGCTGGCGCTGCTGGCGCAACGCTTCGTCAGCGCAGTTCACCGCAAGCTCGCCGATGATGCATCACTCCTGCGGTCGCGCTACGAGCGCATGCTGCGCGCGCATCCAGGTTCGCGGCTCGCGCAGCACGCCCAACGTCTCGATGAGCTGGAACTGCGCCTACGCCGCGCGCTCGACACGCAGTTGCAGAAGGTATTAACGCCGCTGGCGCCGCTGCGCGCGCGGCTCGAATCAGCCTGGTCACGGGCCGCCGCGGCGGCCGGCAGCCGGCTCGAGCTGGCCGCGCGTGCGCTGCACGCCATTAGCCCGCTCGCGACGATGGAGCGCGGTTTTGCGATCATCGTGCGCGCCGACGGCGGGGCATTGGTGCGCCGAATCGCCGATGCGCCGCCGGGTGCCGAGATCGAAGCACACCTCAGCGATGGCGTGTTCGTCGCCGAGGTTACGGCGCAGCGCGCGCCGGGACGGCGCGGACCAAGCGGGGATGGGTCATGACGCAGCTGGCGTCACCGCATGGCGTGCGCGCGTTGCTCGCCTGCGTCGCGCTGGCGCTGCCCATGGCGCCATCGGTGATCGCGGCCGCCTCGCCAGCCGCATCACCGCTCCCGCGCGCGCGCGCGGTGCCGGGCGGTGTCGTCGTGCTGCATGTGCCGCTGCCCGCTGAGTCACCGCTCCACGCGGCGCGGGACATGTCCAGTGTGCCGCGCGCCTGGTTCGGCGACGCGCCGGTCATGCTGATGCCGGAATCGCAGGGTAGCCGTGCGGGATGGCGGGCGATCGTTGGCCTGCCGTTGTCGCAACAGCCGGGATCCGCGGAGGTTCGCATCGAGGACCTGCCACAGGGCGCATTGAGCCTGAAATTCACCGTGCAGCCCGCGCATTACCGCACGCAGCGCCTGACGGTGCCGCCGGCGCAAGTGGATCTGAGCGCCACGGACCTGGCGCGCGTCGCAGCCGAACACGATCGCATCCACGCCGCCGTCGCCGCCTTCTCTGCGCCGCTCCCGGCAACGCTGCGCCTGGCGCCGCCGATCGGCGGGCCGCGTTCGAGTTCCTTCGGCTTGCGGCGGTTCTTCAACGGCGCGGCCCGCGATCCGCACAGCGGCATGGACATCGCGGCCGCTGCAGGAACGCCTGTCCGGGCCGCAGCGAGCGGCGTGGTCAACGATACCGGCGATTATTTCTTCAATGGCAACACGGTGCTGATCGACCACGGCGGCGGCCTTATCACGATGTATTGCCATCTGTCGCGCATCGACGTGCAGGTCGGGCAGAGCGTCTCGGTCGGTGAAATCATCGGCGCGGTCGGAGCCAGCGGGCGCGCGACAGGCCCGCACCTGCACTTCGGCGTTGCGCTCAACCGCGCTTTCGTCGACCCGGCATTGTTCCTGCCGCACGCGGGCGGCGCTTCCCGGCCTTGAGCCGATCGTAGGGATTCGCATCGGTGCGAAAGTCGACGGCCACCGGCGTGGCGTACAGGTCGAAGGCTTCCCGGTATACGTTGGCGAGATAGCGGCGATAGGAATCCGGCACCGCCACGGTCTGGTTGCCGTGGATGATGATGCGTGGCGGGTTGCGCCCGCCCTGGTGCGCGTAGCGCAGCTTGATGCGCCTTCCCTTCACGATCGGCGGCTGGTGCGCTTCGATCGCTTTTTCCAGCACCTTGGTCAGTTGCGGCGTCGGCATCGCGCGCATGGCCGCATCGAACCCCCGCACCAGGTCACGCGCCAGTTCGCCGACACCGGTGCCATGACGCGCCGAGATGAAATGATGCGGGGCGTACGGCACGAAATCGAGCTTGAACGACAGCAGCCGGCGGATCTCGTCGCGCTGGTCCATCGGGATACCGTCCCACTTGTTGATCGCGATCAGCAGCACGCGGCCGCGTTCGAGCGCCTGGCCGAGCACGCTCGCATCCTGCTCGCCGATGCTGTCGTGGGCATCGAGCACCATGACGACGACATGCGACTCGGCGATTGCCTGCAGTGTGCGCGCGACGCTGGCGCGCTCGATCGCATCCTCGACCTTGGAGCGGCGCCGCACGCCGGCGGTGTCGACCAGCAGGAAATCGCGTCCGTCGCGCTGGAATGGAACCATGATCGAATCGCGCGTGGTGCCGGGTTGATCGTTGGCGATGACGCGCTCTTCGCCGAGCAGGCGATTGACGAGCGTTGATTTGCCCACGTTCGGCCGGCCGATGATGGCAACGCGGATCGCGCTGGTATCGTCCGCTGGCGCGGTGCCCGCCGTAATTCCCTCGAGCACGGTGTCGATCAGATCGAGGCAGCCCTGGCCGTGCACCGCGGCGATCGAGTGCGGCTGCCCCAGGCCCAGCACCTGGAAGTCGGCTGCCACCATGTCGGCATCAAGTCCCTCGGACTTGTTGATCGCCAGCGTCACGGGCTTGCCGGCGCGCCGCAGTTCATCGGCAACAGAGCGGTCTTGCGCCGTCAGCCCGGCCCGCGCATCGGCGAGGAAGATGATGCGATCGCATTCGGCGACCGCTTTCTCGGTCTGTTCGCGCATCAGCGCTTCGATGGCGTTGGGCTTGTCGACCAGCCCACCCGTGTCGATGAGCACGCAGGGCACCGCACCGATGCGCGCGTAGCCATATTGGCGATCGCGCGTGACACCGGGAATATCGGCGACGATGGCGTCGCGCGTACGCGTCAGCGCATTGAACAGCGTCGACTTACCGACATTCGGCCGGCCGACAATTGCCACGACGGGGAGCATCCAGGGCCTGCCGCTGTCACTTGACGGGCGCTCGCCACGCCTCGATCGCCCCCTTGTCCGTCTGCACCACGACGAGGGCGCCGGCGACTTGCGGGGCGGAGCTGATGCGCGAGCCGCCGTTGCTGCGCGCCACGAACGAACCGTCATCCATGCTGAGCCAGTGCATGATGCCCTTGTAGTCGGCCACGATGACGTAGTTTCCCTGCAGCACCGGTGCCGTGAGCAAGCGCCGCTCCAGGCCTTTCTGGCGCCAACGCTCGGCACCGCTGGCGCGATCGAGCCGCACGACATCGCCCTCTGCCGTCGACACGTACACGCCGAGTGAATCGGCGGCGAGGCCGCGATAGCTCGAGATCTCATGCGACCAGACTTCGCGGCCGGTATCGCGCGCCAAACGCATCGCGTGGCCCTGGAAGGCTACGGCAAAGATGTCGTCGCCATCGATCACGGCGGGCGAGTCGACGTCGATGAGGCGCTGCAATTCGCTGCTGCCGCGCGGCTGGCCGATCGCGACATCCCAGGCCGTCGTGCCACCGCCCAGCGTGACCGCCATCAGGCGGCCGTTGTCGAAACCCGAATACACGAGTTCGCCTGAAACCACCGGACGGCTCGTGCCGCGCAGCGTCAGGCGCGGCACCTGCTGGTCGGTGACCCAGCGCGTCTTGCCGCTTGCGTTGTCCAGCGCGTAGAGCTTGCCGTCGACCGTGCGCACCACGGCCACCTCCGGCGTAATGACCGGCGCGGACAACAACTCTGAATTCAAATCGGCACGCCATCGCTCCGCGCCATCGCTCGCGGACAATGCAACGACGGTGCCCCCGCTCCCGCACACCAGCAC
>JBOHZW010000282.1:0-8912 GCA_050738715.1 Steroidobacteraceae bacterium
CTTCCGCGCCGGTGAACATCTCCTCCGGCCGCAAACCGTCGCTGATGATCAGCACGACATTGCGTGTCTTGCCGGCGATTGCCGCGGAGGCAGCCGTAACGCCCAATAGCGTCGTAAGCAGCAGGAAAGCCCATTTCTTCATCGTGATGTTCCCCCGTGGCGTGTGCGGTTCCCGGCAGGGGAACTCGCAATTACCATACCACACGGCGGCATAACGGGCGATTTGCTCAGGCACGCGCAGCGCTTGGGGCTCAAGGCTACAGCGCGCGCGAAATGACTTCCTTCATGATCTCGTTGGTGCCGCCGTAAATGCGTTGCACGCGGCTGTCGGCGAACAGGCGGCACACCAGGAACTCGTTCATGTAGCCGTATCCGCCATGCAGCTGCACGCACTCATCGAGCACTTTCTGCTGCATGTCGGTGATCCACCACTTGGCCATCGAGGCAGTCACCGTGTCGAGCTGGCCCTTGGCGACGCGGACGATGCAGTCATCGATGAAAGTGCGCGCGATGCGCACGATCGTCGCGATCTCGGCCATCCGGAACTTCGTGTTCTGGAATTCGTAGACGCTCTGGCCGAAGGCCTTGCGATCCTTCGTGTACTCGAGCGTTGCGGCCAGCGCGCCTTCCATCGCGGCTACGCCACTCACGCCGATCAGGATGCGCTCGTACGGCAGATCGCTCATCAACTGGTACATGCCCTTGCCTTCTTCGCCGCCGAGCAGGTTCGCCGCCGCGACGCGCGCGCCGTCGAAGAACAGCTCGGCCGTGTCCTGCGCGTGCAGACCCATCTTGTCGAGCACGCGCCCGACGCGGTATCCGGCCAGGTTGGCGGTCTCGACCATCAACAGTGAAACGCTTTTGGAGCCTGGCGCGGAGTCGGTCTTCACCACCAGCGCGATCAGGCCGGCCAGCGAGCCGTTGCTGATGAAGATTTTCGAGCCGGTGACGACGTAGTGGTCGCCGTCGCGCACGGCGCGCGTGCGGATGCCCTTCATGTCGGAGCCTGCACCCGGCTCGGTGATGCCGATGGCGCCGATCAGTTCGCCGCGCGCCATGCCAGGAAGCAGGCGCTTCTTTTGCTCTTCGGTGCCGTGGTTGAGCAGGTAATGGGCGGCGATGCTGTGCACGCCCTGCCCGAATCCACTCAGGCCGCGGCGATTGAGCTCCTCGTAAATGACTGCTTCATGGCGAAAATCGCCGCCTGCGCCGCCGTACTCGGCCGGGATATCCGTGCACAGCAGCCCCAGTTCGCCGGCGCGCCGCCAGATGTCCTTGCCGACATTGTGCTGCGCGCGCCATTGCGCATCCCTTGGCAGCATCTCGGCCTCGGCGAATTTCGCGACCTCATCACGGAAAACCTGCAACTCATCGTCCATCCAGGCCGGGCGCAACTCATTCACGTTCGTGGTCCTCGCAATTCAACGGCTTCCAGACGGCACGAAATTGCCGTACTGGCGGCCGAAATACAGCAATGGCTCGCCCTCGCCAGTGCGCGCCGCTTCGACGAGCCCGACGACGATGGCGTGGTCGCCGCTCATGAACACCTCGTGCGTTACGCATTCAATCTGTGCGATGGCCGACGGAATCAACGGCACGCGCACGTCGCGACCGGTGTCAAAGGACATCTGCGAGCCGCGTTCGCGCCGCGGCTTGGCGAAATGGCGCGCAATGTCGGCTTGCGCAGAGTTGAGCAGGCTGACGCCAAAAGACTTGCACGTCACCATCGGCGCGTAGCTCGCCGTATGCCGCTGGATCGCGTACATGACGAGCGGCGGCTCGAAGGACAGCGTAACGAATGAGGAGATCGTCAGTCCGACGATCGCTTCGTTTTCGGGCTCGTACGTGGCAACGACCGAAACGGCGCCTGCGGACGCACGCCCCAGTTGACGGTACAGGTCACCGGATATCGGCATGCGGTCCTGCCGCGACAAAATCGACCAGCTCCATGCCCTCGCTCACCTGCTCTCCTGCCGCTACCTTGAAAACCCGTAACGTGCCGGCGCCCGGCGCCACAATCGTGTGCTCGATCTTCATGGCCTCGAGTACCAGCAATGGCGCGCCCTTGGCCACCTTCGCCCCCGGCGTCCCGATCAGTTCGATGACGCGACCGGGCATCGGCGCGCGCAGGCCCGCCGGCCCGCCCGTTGCCTCGGCCTTGAATGCCAACGGATCGACATGCACGAATACATCGCGGTTGCCGCCCATGAACAGATGGATGTCGTTGCCCTGGAGCACCGCCGTGACGGTTTGTCGCCGCCCATCGAGGGTCAACGCCAGCGTCGCTCCATCGACTGCAACCGTATCCGCAGTCGCCACGACACTCTCGCCGGCGAAGTGCAGGCTCCAGCCGGCGTCGCGGTATTGCACGAGAACCGATTTCTCAACATCGCCGCAGCGCAGCGTCACCACAAGCTCAGCGCGCCCGCCGAGTCGCCAACCATCTACCGCGGACCACGGTGACGCATCAGCTGTCGCCTGCGTGCGCAACAACGTGGCTACCGCCGCGGCCAGCCACGCATCGCGAAGCGGCGTTGTGGCGGGCGGGAACAGCATGTCGTGCTCCCGCTCGATCAGCGCGGTGTCGAGGTCGGCAGTTGTGAATGCGGGCGATGCCGCCAGCCGCTGCAGGAAAGCGATATTGTTAGCGACGCCGACGATGCGGTATTCATCGAGCGCGGCGCGCAGCCGCGCCAACGCCAGTTCGCGCGTTTCGTCCCACACGATCAGCTTGGCAATCATCGAGTCGTAATACGGGGTGATCTCATCGCCCGCGGCGACACCAGTGTCGACGCGCACGTGACGGGATGTCGCCGGCGTTGCCAGGTATTGCAGGTGCCCGATCGATGGAAGGAAGTCGCGCGCGGGATCTTCCGCGTAGATGCGCGCCTCGATTGAATGTCCCTGCAAGGAAAGTTGGCCCTGCTCAAGTGGCAGTGGCTCTCCGCCCGCAACACGCAGCTGCCATTCCACCAGGTCGATGCCGGTGATCATCTCCGTGACCGGATGCTCCACCTGCAATCGAGTGTTCATTTCCATGAAGTAGAACTCGCCGCCGGGGGCGACGATGAACTCCACCGTGCCTGCGCCGACATAGCCGACTGCACTTGCCGTCGCAACGGCGGCGGCGCCCATCTGCGCGCGCCGCTCGCGCGTCATGCCCGGAGCCGGCGCTTCCTCCAGCACTTTCTGGTGGCGGCGTTGCACCGAACAGTCGCGCTCGTTCAGGTGCAGGCAATGGCCGTGCTGGTCAGCAAAGACCTGGAACTCGATGTGCCGCGGGCGCAGCAGGTACTTTTCGACCAGCACGCGGTCGTCGCCGAACGCCGCGGCCGATTCGCGCTTGCAACTGGCCAGCGCCGTGGCGAAATCTTCGGCGCGATCGACCCGCCGCATGCCGCGGCCGCCGCCTCCGGCGCTCGCCTTGATGAGCACGGGATATCCAACCTGCGCCGCCGCCTGTTGCAGCCGCTGCAGGGTCTGGTCCGCTCCGTGGTAGCCGGGTGTCAGTGGCACGCCGGCTTTTTCCAGCAGCGATTTGGCCGCGGATTTCGACCCCATCGCGCGGATTGCCGCGGCGGGCGGCCCCACGAAGACGATGCCAGCTTGTTCACAGCGCTCGGCGAACTGCGCATTTTCGGACAGGAACCCGTATCCCGGATGAATCGCGCCTGCCCCGCTGCGCTGCGCCGCTTCGATGATCGCGTCAATACGCAGGTAGCTCTCGGCCGGCGTGCGGCCGCCAATGCCGATCGCGGCATCGCAACTGCGCACGTGGCGTGCCTTGGCGTCGGCGTCCGAATAGACGGCGATCGTGCGCAGGCCCAGCGCGCGCGCGGTACGCGCGATGCGGCAGGCGATCTCGCCGCGGTTGGCAATCAGCAGGCTCGAATACGGCAACATCCGGCTATCCTACATTCTGAACACGCCAAAGCGCGTCTCCGGAATCGGCGCGTTGAGCGCGGCCGCAAGGCCAAGCGCCAGCACCCGGCGCGTATCGGCGGGATCGATGATGCCATCGTCCCAAAGCCGCGCTGTGGCGTAATACGGATGGCCCTGCTTGTCATATTGCGCGCGGATCGGCGCCGTGAATGCGGCTTCTTCTTCCGCGCTCCATGTCTGGCCCTTGAGCTCGAGCGCATCGCGCCGCACGCGGGCGAGCACGTTGGCCGCCTGCTCGCCGCCCATGACGCTGATGCGCGCATTCGGCCACATCCACAGGAAACGGGGCGAATAGGCGCGCCCGCACATGCCGTAGTTACCGGCCCCAAAACTCCCGCCGACGATGAGCGTGAGCTTCGGGACCTGCGCGCACGCGACTGCGGTCACCATCTTTGCGCCGTGTTTGGCGATGCCCTCGTTCTCGTATTTTCGCCCGACCATGAAGCCGGTGATGTTCTGCAGGAAAACCAGCGGGATCCGCCGTTGGCAGCACAGCTCGATGAAATGCGTGCCCTTCAGCGCCGATTCCGAGAACAGGATACCGTTGTTCGCCACGATGCCGACCGGCATGCCGCAAAGGTGCGCGAAGCCGGTGACGAGCGTCATGCCGTAGCGCGACTTCCAGTCATCAAAATTGCTCCCATCGACGACACGCGCGATGATCTCGCGCACGTCGAACGGCTTGCGCGGGTCGGCAGGCACGATGCCGTACAGTTCCTCGGCGGAATAGCGCGGCTCGACGACTTCGCGCCGACCCTCGATCGCGGGCGGAGTGAGGTTCAGCGAGCCGACGATGCGGCGCGCGATGCCGAGCGCGTGGCCATCGTTCTCGGCCAGGTGATCGGCGACGCCGGAAAGCCGCGTGTGCACATCGCCGCCGCCGAGGTCTTCCGCGCTGACCTCCTCGCCCGTCGCCGCTTTCACCAATGGCGGCCCGCCGAGAAAAATGGTGCCCTGGTTGCGCACGATGATCGATTCATCGCTCATGGCCGGAACGTACGCGCCGCCGGCCGTGCAGCTGCCCATGACGACGGCAATCTGCGGAATGCCGGCGGCCGACATCGTCGCCTGGTTGTAGAAGATGCGGCCAAAGTGCTCGCGGTCGGGAAAGACTTCGTCCTGGCTTGGCAGGTGCGCGCCGCCGGAATCGATCAGGTACACGCACGGCAAGCGATTCTCGCGCGCGATCTCCTGCGCGCGTAAGTGCTTCTTGACCGTCATCGGATAGTAAGTGCCGCCCTTGACCGTGGCGTCGTTGCACACGATGAGGCACTCGCGCCCCGCGATGCGGCCCATGCCGGTGATGAGGCCTGCGCCCGGCGCGTCGCCACCGTAAAGGCCCGTGGCAGCGAGTTGCGAGAACTCGAGGAACGGCGTGCCGGCATCGACCAATGTCTCGACGCGCGCTCGCGGCAGGAGCTTGCCTCGAGAAACGTGACGCGCGCGCGCGCTTTCGCCCCCGCCCAGGGCAGCCGCCGCGAGTCGCGTGCGCAGGTCGGCGACGAGGGATTCCATGGCCGTTCGGTTAGCGCGGAAATCCGCGCTGCGGCTATCCAGGCCGGAGTCGATGGCGGTCATGGCAGGCCTTGCGATAATAGTCCGATTGTCGGATAATAGCAGCATTATGGTCAGCGGGTAAAGCGATGCCGGGTTTCGACGACTGCGAGTTCGATTTCGGGCTCGGCGAAACGCTCGACCTCGTCCGTGCCCAGGTCAGGCGTTTCGCGCGCGCCGAAATCGCCCCGCTTGCGAACGACATCGACCGCTCGAATCAGTTTCCGGCGCAGCTATGGCGAGCCCTCGGCGACCAGGGCCTGCTGGGCCTGACAGTGCCTGAGCGCTGGGGCGGCGCAAACCTCGGCTACCTGGCGCACATCGTGGCGATGGAAGAGATTTCACGCGCCTCGGCCTCGGTGGGCCTCTCCTACGGCGCGCACTCGAACCTGTGCGTGAACCAGCTGCGTCTGAACGGCAACGACGCGCAGCGCGACAAATACCTGCCGAAGCTTGTCAACGGCGAACACGTCGGCGCGCTGGCCATGTCCGAGCCAGGCGCGGGGTCCGACGTCGTCTCGATGCAGCTCAAGGCCGAAGCGCGTGACAACGGCTACGTGCTGAACGGCCGCAAGATGTGGATCACGAACGGCCCTGACGCCGATGTCATCGTCGTGTACGCAAAGACCAGGCCCGCAGCCGGCTCCAAGGGCATCAGCGCCTTCATCGTCGAGAAGACTTTTCCCGGTTTCTCCAGCGCCCAGAAACTCGACAAGTTCGGCATGCGCGGTTCGAACACCTGCGAGCTGGTTTTTGAGGATTGTTTCGTGCCGGCGGAGAACCTGCTCGGCGAACTCGATCGGGGCGTCAAGGTGCTGATGAGCGGCCTCGACTATGAGCGCGCGGTGTTGGCCGCCGGACCACTCGGCATCATGGCCGCGGTGCTCGACGTGGTGTTGCCGTACCTGCACGAGCGGCGACAGTTCGGCGAGCCGATCGGCACTTTCCAGCTGATGCAAGCCAAGGTCGCCGACCTGTACACGAACCTGAATGCAGCGCGTGCCTTCGTTTACGCCGTGGGCCGGGCCTGCGACGCCGGGAAGTGCACGCGCCAGGACGCGGCGGCCGCGGTGCTGTTCGCCGCCGAGAAAGCGACGTTTGCAGGGCTCGAGGCAATCCAGATGCTGGGCGGCAACGGTTACATCAATGACTATCCGGCAGCACGACTGTTGCGCGATGCCAAGTTGTACGAAATCGGCGCCGGCACCCAGGAAGTGCGCCGCTTACTGATCGGCCGCGAACTGTTCCAGGCGAGCGCATGAGCGTGCAATTCGAACCGGTGGAGTTCGAGCCCGCCTACCGCAAGGTGGCCGACGCACTGCTCGAGCGCATCACCGATCGTTCGCTCAAGTCAGGGGAGCGATTGCCTCCCGAGCTCGAGCTTGCCCGGCAGTTCGGCGTCAATCGCTCGACGGTGCGTGAGGCGCTGCGCGAGCTGGAATCGGCGGGCATGCTGCGGCGCCAGCGCGGCTCCAAGTTGATGATGGTAAGCCGCCCCGAACGCGATGCGGTCGCCGGTGGCGTCAGTCGCGCCCTCGCCTTGCACGATGTCAGCATTCGCGACGTGTGGGAGGCGCTCACGATTCTCGAGCCACCGATCGCCGAGTCTGCGGCGCGCAATCGACGTGCCTCCGACCTGGCGCGCATTGAGGCCGACGTGAATCACGCGCTCGACCGCAGCGCGGAAGGCGCTGCGCGCCAGGCGGCCGATTTCTTTCGCCACGTCGGCGAAGCGACACACAACCGCGTGCTGATGCTCGCGCACGAACCGCTGCTGCAACTGCTCGCGCCCTCGCTCCGCACGATCATCGATGAAGTCGCGCCGGCGCGTGCGCGCATTGCTTCCGCGCAGCGACGCATCCTGCAGGGCATTCACGACGGCGACGCGGCCGAGGCACGCCTGTGGGCCGGGAAACACATCCGCGACTATCGCCGCGGCTTCGACCTGGCCGGCATCGACCTGAAGAATCGCGTCGATAACTGATGTGTTGGCGCCCGCCGGAGTATTGACCGAGCGGGGGCAGCAAACCTAAGCTGGCGGGATGAATACGGCCAGCAGCGCGCTGACATGAAGCGCTACGACGCGATCGTCATCGGCGCCGGGCACAATGGCCTGTGCAACGCGGCTTTTCTCGCGCGCGCCGGGCTAGAGGTGCTGGTCCTCGAGGCCAATCCGTACATCGGCGGCGCCGCCGTCAGCCGCGAGCTCTATCCACACTGGACTTATTCAAATTGCTCGTACGTGTGCGGGCTGCTGCGGCCCGAGATCTACCGTGCGCTCGACCTGGCGCGACACGGATTGCAGATCGTGCCCTATGGGGGCGGCGTGACCTTCACGCGCGATGGCGACATCCTCGGCGGGTATCTCGACAAGGACGTCAAGCGGCGCGAAATCGCGCGCCACAATGCGCGCGATGGCGACGCATACATGCGCTACGGACGCGATGTCATGCGCCAGTGCAGGCTGATCCGCGCGCTGCTGTTGCGCACACCGCCCGATCCGACCTCGTTCCGCTGGCGCGATATCCGCGAGCTGGTGCATGTAGGCAAGGAATTCGCCAAGCTCGGCGAGCGCGGCATCCTCGATACGATGCGTTTTTACACGCTGTCGATCGCCGACTATCTGAACGAGTATTTCGAATCAGATGTCGTCAAGGCGACCTTTGCAGGCAGCGGGATCATCGGCACGGCGCTCGGCGTGCACTCGCCCGGAACAGCTTACGTGCTGCTGCACCACTACATGGGCGATGTCGATGGACAGATGGGAGCCTGGGGCTTCGCGCGCGGCGGCATGGGCGCGGTCAGCAACGCGCTGGCCGGCGCAGTGCAGGCTCACGGCGGCGAGATCAAGGTCGGGGCGCCGGTGGCGCGCATCCTGACGCGCGGCGGGCGCGCCCGCGGTGTTGCGCTCGCCAATGGCGATGAGTACTACGCAGATACCGTCGTCTCGAATGTGGATCCAAAGCGCACATTCCTGCAGCTGATGGAGCCGACCGATCTCGAGCCCGAGTTCCTGGCGCGTGCGCGCAACTTCAAGATTCGCGGTTCGTCGGGCAAGCTGAACATCGCGCTCGATGGCCTGCCCGACTTCCCGGCGCTCGGCGCCGGCAATCCGCTGATCAGCGGCGACATGCATTTCCTCGACTCGCTCGAACGCTACGAGCGCGCCTACGACGATTGGAAGAACGGCACGTGGTCGAAGGATCCATACCTCGACCTGCTGATCCCGTCATTGACCGACCCGACGATGACGCCGCCGGGCAAGCACATGATGTCGGTGTTCGTGCAGTACGTGCCGGTCAAGGTCAACGGGCGCGACTGGACCGATGCCGACCGCGAAGCCTTCAAGCAAACGGTGTTCGACCAGATCTCGCGCTACAGCCCGAATTTCCGTAGCCTGGTGCTGCATGCAGAAG
>JBOHZW010000283.1:0-3650 GCA_050738715.1 Steroidobacteraceae bacterium
CGCCGAAGAAGGCCTGGACCATGCCCGGCAGGCCGGAGAACTTGTCACCTGGCTGGGCGGCCATCCGTCGCTGTCGATCGGGCCGCTGCTCGAATCGCACCAGCACGACATTGGTGACATCCTGCGCGAGTCATTGGGGATCGAAGCCGAGGCGCTCAAGGCCTACAACACGCTGCTGCGCCTGGTGAAGGACAAGAACGTGCGCCTTGAGGAATATGCGCGTGTGCTGATTGCCATGGAAGTGGCGCACCAGGACGAGGTGAACAAGATGCTGCGTCGTCCGGGACAGACCGAGGTGTTCGCGCCGTAGGCGCGCACTAAATCCTCGCGCTGTTGCGACGCGCGGCGAGGCGCCGGCCCAGTATCACGTGCGCCGGCAGCGCGGCCGCAGCGATGAGTCCCACGGTCCAATGCACGATGCTGGTCAGCGCGCGCGCCTGATCGTTGCCGATGTAGTACAGGCCGTAGGCGCTCAGCGCCAGCACTCCAATCACGACGAGATTCACGGTGCCGCTGATGCGGTTGACATTCTGTCGCCAGCCAGAGCGCACGTGATGCGTGAGCACGGCGCCGAACGCGATCAGAAATGCCATCGCCGCGGCGCCATGGAGCCGCAGCCACCATGCCTCGGAAGGGTGGGGCGCGCCTGGAAAATCTCCGGAGCCGTGCAGGAAATAATGAGCAATGAGCCAGCCGGCGCCGGATACGAGCAACAGCACGCTGCAAACGTACAGCCAGCGCCGATGAGCCGGCCGCAACTTCAGCGGCGGCCGGTGAACGTGTCGCCTCACCGCGTGGCAGTCCTGCCGGACCCGAACTCGAGCACGATGGCTCCACTCCCTGCGGACGGCGGCCGTAGCCATTCGCGGCCGCAGGCGCGCAATCCGTTTCGATCGATGACGACGGCCTGGGCGTTCAGGCACTGCAGCACGCCCAGCACCGACTGCGGAACCAGCCTCACGACCTTGGTCAGGGCGTCGGCCGTCATGCAGTCGGCGGCGAGGACACTAATGCTGCGTTCCCATGCAATGCAAGTGCCGCGATCAGGATCGACCAGCGCATCGATGCGCCCGTTGTCGATCTGCAACCCGCAGAAATAGCCGGCGGACGTGGCAATCGACGCGTTCTGCAGCGTGCCGAGGTACACCAATGCGGCGGGCTCGTCCGGCGCGCGCACGTGGATCGGCTGCGCCTCGCCGAGGCAGCGCAGGTCGCCGCCGGCATTGACGACGGCGTTGGCAACGCCATGTGCGCGCAGTTCGTCGATGGCGCGATCGACCGCGTAGCCTTTCGCGATACCGCCGAGGTCGATCCAGCCTGCGCGGCGCCAGCGCACCTGGGCATCGGGCAGCAACTCGAGATCTCGATACGTCGCGTCCGGCTCCGGCGCGCGCGCGGCGACGCGACTTCCCGGCTGCGGCAGGAACTGGTTTCGCACCAGGCTCGCGGCGGTTGCGATGTCGAACGCACCCGCGCATAAATCGCCCAATGTACGAGCGGCGCTCAACACCTCGTAGGTGTCGGCGTGAATGCCGATCACTTCGCCGGCGGGCGCGGCGTTGATGCGCGACACATCGCTGCGATCATCGTGGAAGCTCATGCGCCGCTGCACGCGCTCGATAGCCGCAAAGGCCGCATCGATCGCAGTGTGAAGCAGCCCGCTCTCCAGCGTGCTCGTGACGCGCACTTCGACCAGCGTGCCCAGGAGCGGGCGCGCGCGGCGCAGCGTGCGCTCAGCGTGGGGCGATCGCGATTGCATACGTGGCCAGCAGGCGGCGGATGCCATCCGTCACATGCGTGCAGGAAAGCGTGGCGCCGCTGATGTTCTGGATGTCGCGGCCGGTCTGCACCGCATCACCGTGGTGACGGCCGACGAACTGCCCGCGCCAGTGCGCGTTGCGCACTTCGCCGCCGTAGGCTTCGCGATACTCGAGGATCTCGACCTGGCGCACGGCGCCATCCGCACCGAGTGCGACGGCGTAGTTGATCAGGTCGTGCTTGCCGATCACCGCATCGACGAAGAAGTAACCGTCATCGGCTTTCCACGCGCGCAGCGAACCTGCGTACACCTTGACGCCTGAGTCGCGCTCGATCGCCGCGATCTGCTCTGCGCTCAGCGCGAGCGGCAGTGGCGAAAGCGCGTGCCCGGTAAACATGAGCTGCTGCGCCTGCTCGACGCTCATGTACACCATTGCGTACGCGGGCTGGCACAACGCGGCCGCGGCGACGGGCAGGATAACGACACGGGAGTACGGTGTCATATACGTTACTGCAACTGCTAGTAGTTCAGGCCCAGGCCCAGGTCATAACGCGTCAGGTCCGTGTTGGTATCGAACTTCTGATAGTCGGCCTTCAGCACCACATGCGGCGTCAGGTAAAAGTTCGTACCCACTGTCCACACGCGATCGTGCGGTTGCGGCCACGGCAGGCCATCGCTCGCGAGTCCCGTGGGCACCGTCGTGAACCCGGTCGGGATACCGTCGTAAGAGTTGCCCATGTCGTAGTGCTCCCAGCGCACGAACGGCGTGAGCTTGTAGCCGCCTTGCTGCCAGACGGTGTACGCGCCCTGCAGATAGTAGCCGAGGAAACTCGCGGGCACGGGATTCGAGGCACCCGCGTTGACGAGATTGTACGTCGCGGTGTTGGAGATCGAACCGTGCGCATACACGGCCGAGAGATCGGCGGCGCCCGGTGTCCAGCGCACATGGCCTTCCCACAACGTCACGCGCTGGTCGGGCAGCCCCGCCGGAACAGTCGGCACCGCGGCCTTGCCGGTGAACACGCTTGCTCCGGCGAGCAGGCCGGGCACACCGCTGTAGTTCAGCGACAGGTACTGCGACAGATTGCGGCCATTGGCGAGGCTCAGTTCCTGGTGCGTCGCCGCCAGCGGCCCGACGCCGTTGTTGATCAGGTCGAGGGCCGTGCGGTACTGCGGATCTTCGGGATTGATGTCCCAGCCGCCGAGGTTCATGCCGGTAGTGAGCCCGACATCCCAGGTGAGGCCGCCCTGTGTGCTGCCGTGCACGGCGACGCCGCCTTCGCGCCAGGTGCTCGGAATGATCAACGTCTCGACGAAGTTGCGCTGCACGCCGTAGAAGTTGGTCGGCTCGTGGTGCTCGTTCAGCAAGCCCGCCGGAATCAGGAACAAACCGGCCTTGATGCTCGCCAAGGGAGAGAGTTGGTGATCGACGTAGAACTGCTCGACCTCGAATTCGCCGACGTCATCGGCCGATGACACGCCGTGCTCGACTTCGTACTCGGAGTTGAACACGGTGCGATCGTCGAACCGATAGCCGATGCCGAACACCGCACGCGCCAGGTCGAACTGCGTCAGCGCGCCATCATGTGTCGGATGCGTGTAGTAGACCTCGCCGTAACCCCACAGGCTCAGGTTGTCGGAGATGCCGCTTGATGGCGCCGCCGCGGCGAGTTGCGCCTGTGCCGTAGCTTGCTGGGCCTGTGCTGCCTGCTGTGCCTGCGCCGTTTGCTGCTGCTGGGCGGACAGCGTCTGGTTCTGCGCCTTGAGTTCCTGCAGCTGTGCCTTCATCGCATCGAGCTGCTGCTGCATCAGTTCGACCTGCTGCTCGAGCTTCTGCTCGGTGACCGAGCCGGCAGCCGCGCTATTGGCGGCATACGCCGCCGCGCCGGGC